>JALOQI010000062.1 GCA_025453435.1 Candidatus Omnitrophota bacterium | reverse complement strand
CTTCTGCATCAGGTCATTGACTATGACTGTCTTATGTTTGGATCTCATTTCTTGTCTACTATCTGGTCTGCAGGTATTTTAACGCTTATTTCCTTTTTCACGCCGACAGAGGCAGCATTAATTGTAAAAGTCAGATATTCGACATTATCGGGCGGGGATTGAAAAAAAACCGTTTCCTGGTATGATTCTCCGGGATAAACGCGCGGGAACCTCTCAGGCATGATCTTAAGCTTATCCCAGTATCCGGAAGGCCGGACCGGTTTGTAAATGCCGCCGAGATTATCAGTAAGGCTGTAAGAAAAATTCCCGTTTACGTCCACCCGAGTCGTCATAAGCGCGTTTATAAAATCAAAAGTTATGCCCAGAGGCGCCTCTTTGTCGGGTCTGCGCCAGAAAAAAGCGTCGTTTACTATAAAAATGAGCCCGTCAACATTGAGTTCTTTCTTAAAATCGCTTTCATGCCGTTGTTTATCCTTCGGCCAGACTATCACGTCTTTAACTGATATCAGGATCTTAACGTATGCGTCATCCTTGGAGATACCCTTTTGCTGCTCTATCCCCTGAAGAGAGTTTTTGGGGAACCGGATTGTTAATGTACTGCAGCCTAGGTCAGGTTTCTGAAAAGCGTATGCTACTTTTTCCTGCTCCCCGGGAAATATCTCCAGACCTGATTTAGGGAACTGTTGAGCATACATGCCGTAGTAACGATTGCCGCGGTCGTCTTCGAGCGAAAGTTCCCGGTTGTCACCGGCTACATAGCGAACGGACGTATTGCTGTTATTGGCAATTTTGAGGATTATCAGTATATAAGTGTTCTCGGGATCCCTGTCGACTATCTCAGCCCTCGAAAAGCTTATTTGTAATCCGCTGTAATCCGCCTTGGCGGCTGATGGGCCCTGACTGAAACTATCACCCGCTAATGATAAAAGCATAGAATAGGCTAAAAAAAACACAATAGCTGTCTTGCGTATGACCATGTGTTTATTATACCGCTTGGCATCGAAACCTCAAGAAAAAACAAGGGGACGCTTCCCGGAAGCGTCCCCTTGTTTTTAAATCCGGTTTATCAGCTCAAACAGGCCAGGATATCCTTGATTTCCGGAACGGTTTCAACAGCCCGCTCTTCTTCCATCTTGAGAATGCCATCGATGCAGGTATATATCTTCTCGATCTGTTTTGAGGCATCCGGCCTGCTGCAGCAGATCGCCACAAACACTTTCAGTTCATTATACGGCATGGCTGTCTTGCACATCTTTTTCTGAATTTCGGACCACTCTTTATCCAGTTCTGCAAGAGGGACCTGTAATTCCGCCTGCTTGACAGTCACGCCAAGGAAAACGGCAGGATCAACCGCTGATCCCCTGACAGGCCTGGCCGCTGACTGCAAGGCTCTGAGATCGATACCGCCGTATTCTTCCGAAGCTTTTGCCGAATCAACGTCGGGAACATTCTCCGACGCTATATCCTCAAAGACATCCTCTAGTTTAACATTCCCGCCGTCTTTTTGATCTAAAGCAAGCGCAGAGAGATCAAAATGGTCCTTGTTAAAATAGTCGCGCACGTTCTCCGCGGTGACCTTGAATTCATATTTATATTGGTCAAACGAATCGCCGCCGGTAATGTTAAGGCGAGCCCAGCGCTCTATATATACCGCCGTAATATGGTACCATGTCTCTTTTTCCTCATCTGCTTTCAACCAACCCATCTGCTTCATTGCGCCGAGCATGCGCACGGCATTGATACTATCCGCTGATTCCCATATTCTGTAAGAATACTGTGGTTCTAAGGCATAGTCTCCTGAAATATCCCCTTCGTTTTCGTACTCTAAATTAAACACCTGTCGGATCAATATCTTTTTAAACAGGGATTTCTGGTCATCGGTAAGCAGATTTTGCTGATACGCGGCGGCGATGTCGAACATTTCCCCTGTCGAGAGCTTTTTCGTGTCAGTTACAAGAGCCCTTATCGAAGCCTGGACATCATCGATCGTCTGCTTAGCCTCCAATTTATTCAGGCTGCGCACCGCATTGGCCTTTGCCGGCAGATCCTTTAATTGCTTATCAAAAACATCGACTGCTGCGCCTATTTTTTGCGCAATTGCCCCATCGGATGTAATATCTTTATACCGCCTCAGGCCTATTGCGATGTATTCTTTTTGCCGCAGGGAAAACCTGTCCGAAGCCAGCCATCCCAGGTGAGTGTCCAGTATGTCAGACGCGGCGCCATAAATTGTTTCAAGTTCTACATCCAGGACTTTACGGTTATACTCCAGTAGATCCTGAAGAAGATCGATCTTGCTTAAATGAACGCTCTGATCTTCCAGCGCCTCTACATTCTCCTTGATAAAATAGAAAAGCTCTGTTAGCGGCCTGGCCCGCAGAAGTTCTTTTTTGCTCCGGATGATATAGGACGTGAGCATTTCAGCGTAACGGCTTTGCTTAAGGTCAGGGATGATAACCGGCCTGAGGTCCCTCATTTGCCTGACGACGTATTCCGCAACAATAGAAGCGGCTTTTTCGTCGTTAGAAAAAAGAAGGATGTGCTTGTCAAGGAGCAGCTTTCTATCTCCGTGCCATTCTCCGGGAAAATTATGCAGACCCGAAACAATAGCTATGTTCGTTCCGTCAGCGTACTTTTCAATCAAACCCGCTGTCTCTTCCGCAGCAGAATTAAAGCCGGCCGGAGGATTATACATGAGCTTGCCGTCTCTTTTCTCCATGAGCACTGACATGTTAACGAGAATAGCATCATCCTTCATAACGGGAATGAGGCTTTCCATCGTAGACGGATAATGCTGCGCAGGGACCGTAACCAGGATTATATCTGCGATCGCTGCGGCGTCTTCATTGCGCATGATACCTTTTTCAGGGTCAGCTTTACGGGAACCGACTACAACTTCAACATTCCCTTTTTCCAGCAGCTCTTTAACCAGAGGATCGCCGATATTTCCGGTTCCGCCTATAATAGCGATTATTTTCTTGGGCATTTGACCGGGCTCCCCGATCTTCTCGATGGGTGTTCCTGCGAGCAGCATATCGATCTGTTCCCACAGGTACCCTCTTTCCCGCAAGTCTTCCTGGTACGACTTCAGATATGCGCTATGGTTTTTCAGTTTTTCGCGGACATCCTTATCATTTACACTATTAATATCCACATGCTCTGCCAGGAAACTTCCTGCTCTCAGATTATCACGCACCTTATAGTTAGAAGCCAGCATTCTTAAGAAACGCTGCTTGACTTCAGGCGAAACGGTATCGAACATTGATATAATCGTATCCACTATTTCTTTACTTGAGACGATAGGTTCTGCAAGTATCCCGTAAGCCCAGCTGGCCACACGGTTATCGGGATCACTGAGCATCTGCAAGAGCGTCTTTTTCACGCCTGTCCTGACATAACCCTGTTTCACCCAGCCTAACGCATAGATCAGATCGACTGCTTTGTAACGGACCTCCGGATCAGGGTCATTGAGCGCGATCTCGCGCCAAACATCAGGGCGCTGCACTCCGAGCATAGAAAGCGCTTCGATCGCAATAAGGCGGACGCTTGCATTGTCATTCGAAAGATATCCGGTGAAAATATTCACGAAAGTCTTTTTCAGCTCTGCTGCATGCTCGGCTGCCTCTTTTTCCATTCTAGCCCATGGCATATTATTTTTAAACGCCACAATCAGCGCTTTTGAAGAAACATCCCGCAGGAGATCATTAGAATCGTTCGATAATCCGCTCAAGAGGCCGGCCACGCTTCGTTCGACGGACCGGGACTGCGGATTCAACAAATGCTCGAGTTCTGAGGCAGCGGCTATTTGCTCGGCGCCGCTGCCGTCCTCTAAATCGCGTAAAATTATCAACAAATCATTTTCGGAGATCTTTTCACTGCCTTTACCGCCTACTGTGCCTTCTTCAGGCGATCCTTTTTGTATCTCCAGCAGTCTTAAATATTTTTCGCGGCGAATCCCGGAAGACCCCGCTTTCAGCCCTGCTCTGAAATACTGCAGGTTTAGCGAATTCTCAATATTCTCGCGCATTCTTATTATTTCCTGATACAATTTTTGGATCTGCGGATCGGCGTAAATCTCTGCAAGAGCAATTGCGCCGAGTTCCAGTTCAGAAAATATAATTTCTTCATTCAAAGACGCTTTATTGATCCTTTCAATGATCTTTTTCAAATCATTGATGAGCACATCAGCGTCTATATCCTGCCCCCCGTCTTTATTCACGAGATCCAGGCCTGCGAGCATCGGACCTGTGATAGCCCCTTCCAAAAAGCCGATATTATTTTTAAAAGCTCCGGGCTTGAGAACATCGCTCATCGCAAAGCCGCCGCTTACATACTGGCGCACGGCCATGCCTGCAGCG
>JALOQI010000002.1 GCA_025453435.1 Candidatus Omnitrophota bacterium | reverse complement strand
CGCACGAACGGCAGATGGCTGTGCAAAACGAGGCAAAGATATCCTTTATTCATTGTCTTCCTTTTTTTATTAAAGGGTTTAGACGGATGCACTGACCTTGGGCTCTTCCTTTACGACGACGCTCGACTGCGTCTGCCTGCTGACTGTAGGCGTGATCGTCCGGGTCTCGATCTGGTCCGAAGACACGGCCTGCACAGGTATGACCTGTTTGCCGTCGGGAAGAGAATATCTCAGAGTGAACGTTCCGTCCGGGCGCAGGCGGATGGGTTTGCCCTGGACAGTAACGGCCGCATCCGGTTCTGTTGCGCCGTATACTATAAGCTCGCAGTCAACGACAAGCCAGAACTTTCTTTCCTTGCCGAGAGGTTTTTTTACAGGCGACGCGGCTGAGGTGATGCCCGGAGACGCCAGGATCCCTGAAAAAAGGGCCTTCTTCATGCGCTCCTGCCATGCCTTTCCGACAGAGGTATGCCCCATGCCGAATCCCATTCCGTAAAGCCTGCCGAACATCTCGTCGGGGACCATCCATTCTTCGTCAGTTTCCCACGAAGGACCGTCCAGAGGGGTTTGCACGGTGTTAGACCGCAATATAGTAACGAATTCGCCGTTGGGCAGTTTGAGCCCGTAATCGACGCACCATGACCTGCCGGGCCCGCCCGCATCGATATACCAGTTATTCGCGTCATGGCCCAGCTCTATGTCGAAATACCGATGGGCGTTATTGCCGTTGAAAACGATGTGGCTGACGTCATATACGCGCAGGGTCTTCTTTGCGCCGAAGAAAATATCCTTGAACCTTTGTTTAAGAGACTCCCATGTGGCCAGCGTAACTTCCCAGTAAGCGTGAAGCCACCAGGGATCGCGCACCTGAAGTATCATCCTGTCCTTGCCGTAACCCCCGGGGAGATCGTGGGGCAAAGCCCTCTGCATCCTGCGCACCTGAGGATGCGAAAACTTCGTTTTTTCGATCGCCACTTCGTTGACGCCCAGAGTGTCCTTGCGCACGGGAGTCGGCTGAGTCTGCGCCATTATCCTGGCGGTCTTACGCCGCGCCAAAGGCCTTGTTTTCTGAACCGCCGCCTTAGGTTTTCCGGCCTTGCTTTCCTTCCGGATTATCTTCTTTATTTTATCCTTTACCCTGCGTATCACTGCCATACGCACCCCCTTGCTGAAAATCGCGTAACTTTGTTATTTTTTCGGCCTGTCCGTCTTTCCGGAAACAAGCGCGTTCTTAAGGTCGTTTTCGAGAGCCTCTTTCAGCTTGTTGACTTTATCCAGCTCGTTCTTAAGGCTTTTGTTGATCAGCTGCTCCTGCAAAAGCGCTTTTTGCGCGTTTTCGAGATCCGCTTTATTCTGCGCCATCTCCTGCTGGATCTTCCTGAGCGTATCCTCGAGCAGCGCCTTATCGCCGGATACCTTGCTCAGCTCTTTCTCGGCGTCATAGCGTTTGAGCTCTTCTTTCTTCTTTGCGTCAATGCCCATCCTTCCCTGGATGCACGAATTCACAGACACAAGACAAAGTATGACGCAAAGAACTCCCAGGATTACAGCTACCCTGTTCTTCAGTATATCCACCGTGGCCCTCCATTTTAAGAATTATTTCAAATCCTTTTGTATTTCTGACCCCGGCCCGCCCGCATCATTTGACCTGGAAAGCTTTAGGCATTATGACTATCTCGACCCGCCGATTCATCTGCCTGCCGTCCCTGGCGGAATTATCGGCCACCGGCCGCTCCTGGCCGTATCCTGTCACGCAAAGCCTTTTGGGATCTACATTCTTATCGTCCTGAAGATAATGTAAAACGCTCAATGCGCGCGCAACGGACAATTCCCAGTTAGATTTCCAGCCTGAAGCCTGGATAGGCTCGTTATCTGTGTGGCCTTCGATCCCTATCGGGCGGTCTGGCACATTCTCGACGATAACCCGGCTGACCTTGTCCAAAGATGCATCTGCCTCGGGCCGCAGTTTTGCCTTGCCGGAATCAAAAAGTATGTCGGCTACGAATGTGACGACAAGCCCCTTTTCCATCATGTCAAGCTTTACGGTCTTGTCGCTTATCTCCTTGGCAAGCCGCTCTTCGAGTATGCTGCGGGCATTGCTTAATTCATCGACCTTTTGAGAAAGATCTTTGATCTTTTCAGAATCGGCCCGCCTGCCTTTCTGTATGGCTGACGTGCACCCGCAAAGAATAAAAATCAGAGAAAAGGAAGCGGCTAAACGGAAAAAAAAGGGTTTCATCCTTAAAACTGCCTCCTTGAATATATTACACGAAAGGGGTTACTGCAGCGGTTGTTACTATAACACACGCCGCTATCGCAGTCAAGTCAATAATTGGCCCTTAAATAAACAGAGTGTCTTCCCTGCCGGAACCGATCGATACGATAGAGATCCTGACACCGCAAATATCGCTGAGGAATTTGACATAGTCCCTGCATGCGCGCGGAAGCTTATTGTAACCTTTTGCCTTATCTAAAGTTTCGTCCCATCCCTTCAATTCCGTGTAAACGGGCACCGCATTACAAAGAACATCATAGTCATAAGGGAACTCTTTAAATATCTTTCCTTTATATTTATAGGCTGCAGCGACCTTGATCCGCGCAAGGCCGCTCAAAACATCCAGTTTTGTCAACGCAAGGCTGCTTATGCCATTGAGCCTTATTGCCTGCCTGACCATTACGCTGTCGAACCATCCGCATCTGCGCGGCCTGCCTGTGGTAGCGCCGAATTCCTTGCCCCTGGAACGTATCACTTCATTGAACTCGGGTTCGAATTCAGTCGGGAACGGGCCTTCCCCGACCCTTGTAGTATAAGCCTTGGCAACGCCGATAATCCTTGATATTTTCGTCGGAGGCACTCCGGTTCCCGTGCAGCAGCCGCCGGAGGTCGCGCTTGAAGAGGTGACAAAAGGATACGTGCCGAAATCTATGTCGAGAAAAGTCCCCTGAGCTCCTTCAAAAAGTATTTTTTTCTTCCGATCGACCGCATCATTAAGATATACCGCGGTATCGACTATATGATCTTTAAGGCTTGCGCCGAAACGCAGATATTTTTTATAGATACCGTCGAAACTAAAACTCTCGTGGCCGTAGACTTTCCTGAATATCTCGTTTTTCTCGATTAGATTATCGCGCAGTTTCTCTTTAAAAACTTCCGGGTTCAAAAGATCTATCATGCGCACGCCGCAGCGGTTGATCTTATCCGCGTAACACGGCCCTATGCCGCGGCCGGTGGTGCCTATCCGATGGGCGCGCTTGGATTCGCGCAGTTTATCCAGGATCTTATGATACGGCATGATCACATGGGCAAGCGACGAAATCTTGAGCCTTCCTTTTACGGGTATGCCGGCTTTTGCAAGAGAACCGATCTCAGCGAGCAGGGATTCCGGGTCTATAGTCACTCCGTTGCCGATGCAGCAAATTTTGCCTTTGTGAAGGATCCCTGAGGGTATAAGATGGAACACAAAACATTTTCCCGCTACGACCACGGTATGGCCCGCATTGCTGCCGCCCTGATACCTGACAATGCAATCTGCCTGCGCCGACAGGATATCAATGATCTTTCCCTTACCCTCATCCCCCCATTGAGCGCCTACTATTACAGTATTCATTCGGGCCTTTCATTTACGGATTCATTGTAAATATCTTGTGCGCTATATCCGGATATTTCGCGATAAACTTGAGCTCTTCGTCCACAAGGGGCTTCTGATTATGCACATTCGCGTACCTTACAAGCTCGAGGATCCTTGTGGCCTGCTGATCGTCGGCGAACGCGAGCTCCAGCTTGTCGTAAACGTTGCGGAAGCCCTTTATGCCGGAATACTCCCCTACGGTTATCTTTCTGCCGGTCTCTATTATCTCCGGCTCTCCCCTGCCGAGCTCCTCATAATCATACAGCTCGTAATTGCGCCTGTCCTTCAATGCCCCGTCGGCGTGAATGCCTGATTCATGGGCGAACGCGTTGGCTCCGAGCCCGGGCTGGTTGATGGGAATGGGTATGCCGAACGCATATGAAGCATATTTGCATAGTTTCCATGCGACTTTCAATTTTATACTATCGTCCAAGGTATATTTTTCCCTGACCTGATTGCCGTATTTTATAGCCAGGATCACTGATACAAGGTCGGCGTTGCCTGCCCGTTCGCCCATTCCGTTGACGCAGGTGTTTATATACGCGTCGTATCCGGCGTCGTTCACGGCCATGGCCCCGCAGACAGAATTCGCGACAACCAGCCCAAGGTCATTATGACAGTGGACCTCGACCGGCATCTTTATTTCCCCGGCGAGCGCCTTGATGCGCTCATATATCGAAAACGGAGTATCGCAGCCGAGCGTATCGCAATATCTGACGCGGTCGGCGCCGGCTTTCTTGGCCGCGAGCGCGAATTCTATCAAGTATTCGATGCGGGTCCGGGATGCGTCTTCGGCGTTCACGCCTATACCCTGAGCGCCCAGGTCCTTTGCCTGCTTTACCGCGTCCATCATCTCGCCTATGATAGATGCATGGTCGAGCTTGCCCTTGAACTTATGCACTATCATCTGGTCTGAGGTCGAAATAGAAAGATTGAGATGCTGCAGCTTGGGGACCATTTTGAAAGCCTGTTTTACGTCTTCTTTGGTAGCGCGAAGCCATCCTCCGAGCCTGATCGGTGAAAGAGCCCCTATAGAAGCCAGCTCGAGATTGGCGTTGAGATAATTGGTTTCATGGCGGGTTATCGGGAAACCGAATTCCGTCTGGAACACGCCCATTTCGTTCAGATACATGTTTATCATTGTCTTCTGAAGCTTTGAAAGACATATGCGGGACGTCTGGACGCCGTCGCGGTTTGTAACATCCAAAAGATAGATCCTGGGTTTGTGTGCCATAAACAACTCCTCTGTTATCACAGCCTATGCCGCTATTTGAACGAAAATATCTTCCTGAATTCCTGTTTTGTCGGAGGCTGTTTAGAGCTGAATATATACTGGTTGTTCACCACGTATGTCGGGCTCGAGGCTATGTGCAATTCCTCGTTCAGCGCTATATTTTCGGTCAAAAGGCCCTCGCCCTCTTTGCCCTTCGCGCATGCCTGTATGGGCGCAGGGTCGAAATCGCCCAGGCAATCCTGCCACCATGACGAGTCCATATTTCGCACCCGGCAGTTCAGATAATTCCAGAAATAAGCCGGATGATACTTCTTTACGCATACGCACCTTTTCATTTCTTCAAGCTCCGCGCGGCCCTTAAAGGCTGCAAGCTGGCCGTCCTCCTGACGAGCTGCGAGAAAATGCAGCTGCGGGGAGAATTCTTCAAGCGTATCAAGAAGCATCGTAATGTTGGGATCGAACAGGCTCAAAAAAACATCGACCCTGTTAGATACCTGTTTCCTTCCGATAAAATAAGCAACGCCCGAGAATTGCGGTTTCAATATAAAAAATCCCCCCTTTTGCTCGAACCTGTCCTTAATCTCGGCGAAATTCGGGTCTTTCTCTATTTCGCTGCCGAACAAATATGCCGGGAGCGTGCTCAATCCGGACTCTTTGATAAAAGCGTCGCTTTTCTTATCCGGATATGACATACGTGTAACAACAAGGCCCGGGAAACTGCTTTTATAAGAATCCAGCAGGCCGTCTACCTGGCATGTAGGGCAGCTTTTGGGTTCGATAACGGTCAACGGAACGTAAACATCTTCGGCAAATTTGCAGGATGCGTTCTTCTGCCCCGGGTTCAGGCAGATTCCTTTACGCGGGCCTTTCTTGCAGTTGCTGTCCATAAAACACTGAGGCTCCTGCGAAAGGATTTCTTTATCGTCGGCAATGCTGTCCGAAAGCCTTATTTCTTCCACTGTATAATCCGCGACGCGCCTGTCTTTTATGTTCAGAACAGCTTTGCCAATGCGCCTGCCCTGCCAGGACGGCCGCAGAATCAAAGTCTTGCCGGCGATGGAATATGGTTCTTGCCTTGACCGGCCGTTACCGATTATCAAAACGTCAACGCCTTCGATATCCTTGATAAGTTCGAGGTCAGCCGCCTCTCCCAGATGGCTTAAAAGCACGATTATATCGGAGCCCCGCGCTTTGACGTCGCTTATCGCTCGGGCTAAAGCCGGTTTTGGATCGGATATTGTAAGCCCTCCGGACTTTACACCGGCTGACGGAGGAGTCAATCCTATAATGCCTACCCTTACCCCTGCTATTTCCTTTATTATGAACGGCTTTACATTCTTAGAATCGGCATTCGCGCTAAGCACCGGCACAGACGAGGACCGGAGGGCGTCCTCGAGGAATTTCGTGCCGAAATTGAACTCTTCGTCGCCCAGAGCGGCTGCGTCATATTTCATCATAGCCATAGCCTTAAAGGCGATACCGGTCCGGGCCATATCCAGTTCGACCGATTGGGTATATTCATCCATCAGGCCGCCGGCGAAGAATGCCCCTGAGTCCAGGAGCAATACATTCGGGTTGGACTTGCGCAGATTTTTGACAAGTGTCGCCCTTCGGGCAATGCCTCCGTCTGTCTCAATAGGACAGTTGCAGGGATACAGCATCGCATGCGTCTCACCCGTGTAAAGAAGAGTGATATCTGCCGCCATAGCGGCAGGCATAAATGCGGACATCGCCGTAAAAAACATAAGCCCTGCGCCCGTGATGGTCCCGATAAACGATCCGCGCATCAGCTTGTCTCCTTTTTTTATAATTTGACCAGCCTTACTGCAAGGATGTTTTCAAGTGATTTTATCTTTTCAAGAAGTTCGGCCGATATAGGGCTGTCCACGTTCAGGATCGAAACAGCTACTCCGCCGACCTCCTTGCGCCCGAATACCATAGCTGCGATATTTATGCTATTTTTCCCCATTAGCGTGCCCACGCTCCCGATGATCCCCGGTTTATCCCAGTTTTTCATCACCAGCAGGTAACCCGACGGCGACGCCTCAACGTAAAAATCGTCGATCTTGACGATCCTGGGCTCGCGATTGTGCGACAGAGTGGCTGCGGCAGAGCGCGTTTCTTTATCTGTCTTTATTGTCACGCTTACAAGGTTATTGAATTCAGCGTCCGAGTTGGCCTTGGTCTGTTTTATCTGTATGCCGCGGCTGCGCGCGAGAGGCATAGCGTTTATGAAATTCACCGTTTCCTTGAGCACAGGATACAGCATACCCTTGATGATAGCCATGGAAAGAGACGTCGTATCATATTTTGTCAGGTCGCCGGAAAAGTTGATCTCGACCTCGCTGGTCCTGCCTTCTATCATCTGGGCTGAGAACTGGCCGAGCTTTTCCGCCATGACTATATAGGGAGCCAGGACTTTGTATAATTCGGCGTCGATGTTAGGGTAATTGGCTGCATTATGTATGCCTTTGCCCTGAAGAAAATCTTTCACGCATTCGGCTATTTCTATTGCCACATTGACCTGGGCTTCTTCGGTAGAAGCGCCAAGATGACAGGTAGCGATCACGTTATCGAGCTTTAAAAGTTCGCTGTTTGGATCAGGCGGCTCAGTTTCGAAAACATCCAGAGCCGCACCTGCTACTTTGCCTGATTTTAGCGCAGCAAGCAGAGCTGTTTCGTCTATGATGCCGCCGCGCGCGCAGTTAAGGATGCGAACACCGTCTTTCATCATTGCGAACGCCTTATCGGATATCATGTGATTAGTGTCGTCTGTAAGAGGCACGTGCACGGTAATGAAATCCGCGGATTTGTATAATTCCGGAAGTTCAACCACTTCTATCCCGAGGGTCTCCGCCACTTCTTTAGAAAGATACGGGTCATACCCTTTTATTTTCATGCCGAATGACGCTGCCCGGCGCGCGACCTCCCGGCCGATGCGGCCAAGGCCCACTATTCCGAGGGTCTTTTTGTATAATTCCACTCCCATGAATTTAGAACGCTTCCATTCGCCTTTTTTGACTGAGCCGGCAGCCTGAGGGATGCTGCGCGCAAGGGCAAGAAGCAAAGACAGCGTATGCTCGCAGGTAGATATGGTGTTGCCTGCGGGCGCGTTCATCACGACAATGCCCCGCTCGGTGGCTGCAGGCAGATCCACATTATCCAGGCCCACGCCTGCCCTTCCTATGACCTTGAGCTTTGCGCCTGCGGCGATAATATCTTTATTCGCTTTGGTAGCGCTGCGCACCAGAAGCGCGTCATAATCTTTTATAGCTTCTTTTAATTCTTCGGGTTTCATCCCGGTTTTAACGTCGATCTGGAAATCCTTTTCTTCTTTAAGGATCTTCAACCCTTCTTCGGAAAGCGAATCGCTGACAAGAATTTTAAACATTTAAACACTCCTTTACAATATTCGGCCCTGACTACTGTCTACTAACTACTGACTACTATCTACTATCGTCCAGCTTCTAAAAATACACGCTGGGCTGCCGCCACCCCCGCTCCCAGCTGGAACTTATACCCCATCTGCGACAGGACTTTTTCAAGGCAGGATATTCCGGTTATTATATCGAATTCGCCGATATAGCCCATGTGCGCGAATCTGAATATCTTGCCTTTCATCTCGGACTGTCCCCCGGCAATCGTAACTCCGTAGGTATCTCGCATTGTCTTGACCAGCTTTTCGCCGTCTATCCCGGCAGGCACCAAAACAGCCGTGACAACGTCGGAATAAGCATCCGGGGCGAACAATTCAAGGCCCAGCGCTTTTACCGCGGCCCGGACAGCCTCAGCCATTTTATTGTGCCAGCCGAATATCTTTTCAAGGCCTTCCGCCTTCATCATCCTTATCGCTTCGTTCAAAGCTATGACAAGGCCGATCGCCGGAGTCCAGGGCGTATCGACGGACGCATAAGCCTTCTTTGCGGCCTTGAGGTCAAAATAATATTTCGGGCATTTAGAGCCTTCGGCAAGTTTCCAGGCTTTAGGGCTAACCGAAATGAAGCCCAGGCCCGGAGGAAGCATCAATCCTTTTTGCGAGCCAGAAACCACAACATCGCAATGCCACGCGTCAGCCTTGAGGTCAATAGCTCCCAGGCCGCTGACCGCGTCAACGACAAGTATAGCTTCGGTATCCTTTACCATATCGCCTATGGCCTTTACGTCCGTAGCGACACCCGTGGATGTTTCGCACAGCGTCGTAAAAACAGCTTTGACCCTGCCTTTGCCGGATTTCAACTTTGCTTCTATGTCTTTGGGGTTAACGGCCTTGCCCCATTCTACTTTTATGACCTCGCAGTTGATGCCGTATGCCTTGCAGATCTCGGCCCAGCGCTCTCCGAACTTTCCGGCGTCTACGCTGATGACCGTGTCTCCGGGAGAAAGAAAATTGATGACAGCCGCCTCAAGCCCGCCCGTGCCGGAAGAAGCCAGGATGAATACCTCGTTGGAAGTCTGAAAAACGAATTTAAGGCCTTCGTGCGCTTCCTTTAATATAGCCTGGAACTGCGGCGTGCGGTGATGTATTATCGGCCTGGATAAAGATTCGCAGATCTCCGGCGGCAGCGGAGTGGGGCCTGGGGTCAACAGATAATTTTTCTTCATTTATGCACCTCTCTTTGTTATTTTCTGATCTTGCCTATTATAACCTCGTCTACCAGGCCGTATTCCTTTGCTTCTGCCGGCGACATGAAATAATCCCTGTCCGTATCCTTCTGAATCTTGTCAAGAGACTGGCCCGTATGGCTTGCCAGTATATTGTTGATTTTGTCGCGGAGTTTCAGGATCTCCGTAGCCTGCCTGGAAATATCCTCTGCAGCTCCCTGAACACCCCCCCATGGCTGGTGTATCATGACCCTGGAATTCGGCAGCGAGAAGCGTTTGCCCTTTGTGCCTGCGCACAAAAGGATAGCGCCCATGCTCGCAGCCTGTCCAATGCAGTATGTGGCCACTTCGGGCCTTATGAACTGTATGGTGTCGTATATGGCAAGGCCCGCGGTAACAGAGCCTCCGGGAGAATTAATATAAATGCTTATCTCTTTTGCAGAATCCTCCTGCTGGAGGAAAAGAAGCTGGGCTATCACGACATTTGCTACGGTATCGTCTATCGGAGTCCCGAGAAATACGATCCTGTCTTTCAAAAGACGGGAATATATGTCGTACGCGCGTTCAAATCCCTTTGACGACTGCTCCACTACCATCGGTATCAAGATCTGAGATTTCGGATCCATTCCCACCTCCGTTTTAGGATTGTTTCACTTCCCATTGAGCGTTCTTATACAGCAATTCCATGACATTATGGGTCATATGATCGTCGGAAGCGATATTCTCGCTGCGGGCGATCGACGAAAGCACCAGATATATCAGGACCTGCTTGCGCGCCTGGGGCTCTATTTCCTTGCGCAGGGCCTCTTCCTCCTGCATGATCTTTTCCTTGGGCACGCCTTTTAAAGCCAGATCCACTTTTGTCTGGCGCAGCATATCTTCCAGCTGTTTGTTCACCAGAGACTGCGGCAGCTTTACGTCCACGCCTGCCGTTATATGGTCTATGATCTGCTTTTCTATTTCGTGGCGCTGGGCATTGTCGCGGCTTACGATGACCTGCCGCTCCATAACGGCTTTGAGCTCGTCCAGCGAAGGATAGCCTAACCCTCGGGCAAACCCGTCATCGAGCGCGTCGATCTTGCGGGATTCCTTTATCGAATCCAGCTGGCGTTTCAGCTCGTCCGCGCTGACCGAGGGCTTTGTGTACGTCAGTTTTATATTCTTATAATCTTTCACCGTTATTTCGGGTGTCACCTCTACGCTGGCGGTAAAGGAAAGAAAAGCCCGTTCGAGCTTGACCTCGGATATCTGCGGATAGTCTATGGCCTCGATCTTCTCCTGGTCCAGCGCCTGCTGATATACCTCGGGGATCAATTCCCGCAAGACCTGCTCATGCGCTGTCTGGGAAAACTCCTTTTCTATTATATCGCGGGGCGCATGGCCCGGGCGAAAACCTTTTATTTTAGCTTCCTGGGTTATTTTTTTGAAGACCTCGTCGAATTTATTCTTAACGGTTTCGCCGCTGACCTCCACAAGAATCTGCCTGGTGGACTTGTCCTTTTTTTTAACTTCTACTTTCATTGTTTCCTCTCATTGTTGGATTTTTTAGTAAATGGCCTGCTTTACATGCTGAATTTCTCTCCGAGATATAATTCCCGCGCCCTCGGATTGTCTATGAGCTCCTGCGCGGAGCCCGATATCAGGATGCGGCCGTCCGCTATCAGATACGCCCTGTCGGTTATTGAAAGGGTCTCGCGGACATTGTGGTCGGTAAGAAGTATGCCAAGCCCCTTATTGCGCAGGTCCTTTATTATCTCCTGCGCCTCGCCTACGATGATCGGGTCGATCCCCGAAAAAGGCTCGTCCAGCAGAATAAAAGAAGGGTTTGTCACCAGCGCCCTTGTTATCTCAAGCCTGCGCCTCTCCCCGCCCGACAAGGTATATGCCTTGTGATTCGCAAGATGCGATATCTTAAGCTCCTCAAGAAGGCTTTCGAGCCTGCGTTTGCGCTCCGGCCTGCTTAAAGCCAGGGTTTCCAGTATGGCCATGATATTCTGTTTCACCGTCATCTTCCTGAATATAGAAGGCTCCTGGGATAAATAACCTATCCCGTAATGCGCGCGCCTGTGGATCGGCAATGCGGTTATATCCTGGTTATCGAAAACTATTCTTCCCTTGTTCGGAGGGATGATCCCCACGACCATATAGAAGGTCGTTGTCTTGCCTGCGCCGTTGGGCCCGAGCAATCCCACGATCTCTCCGCGCTTTACCAGCATATCGACGCCTTTGACCACCTCGCGGCCGTCGTAACTCTTGCACAGATTTTTAATTTCTAACAGGTGCATTAAAATCCTCCGAAGAATATATGACCAGTTTTGGCCTGCCCAGAAGCGTTATCTTTTTTTCCTGCGCCGAATAAAGGGCTTCATCGCTGTACGAAACGTTCTGGCCGCGGGTGATCTCTACGTCGCCCCTTGCCAGTATCCTGTTTATCCTGGAACCCGTGATCGAGGATATGTCGTCCACGCCGCCGGACCTGGGTGAATGCTGGTCGAAATAGACCTCTATATGCCGCGCTTTTATCACTCCGTCAGCCGTAACTGCGCGGACGTTGTCATTGAACGTTGCGATGTTCTTCTGATAATCCACCTGCAAAGACCCGTCGCATGTTATTACTATCTTGGCCATGCTCTGGTTTTTCGAGTCTTTTATAGGGCTCTGGTCTATGTCGACCTGGACATCTTTTTCAAGGTTCATCTTGGACAGGTCGGGAAATCCCTTTGCGCCGCGGCCGGATATAACTACATTGTCTTTCTCAATGACTACGGGGCATGATGTCGCAACGACCTGCTGCCTGCGGTCCCAGTCAAGCATATCTGTCTTCATGCGCGCGCCTGAGGACGAGGTAACGATAACGTTATCCTGCAGATGAACGCTTCCCTCGCGGCGGTTGAACTGCCCGCTGTCAGCCTTGAGCTTGACCGTTTCCTGCTCGCCGTAGAAATTGCTTACTATATCGTTTAAACTGATCACGTCGCTTGCGATATCGGCTGATCGGCCGGATATATCCCAGGATTTTTTGCCTTTATCGCCGAATCCCGACAGGGAAAAATCCGACATCTGCCCGTCCTGAGGGCCCGGAGGGCTTTTGGGAACCGCGCATAACCCCGGCAGCGCGCCTCCCGCGCAAATAAACAGCGAAACCGCAAGACACAAACGAAAGGCAGCGCTATTCATATGCCTTTATAGCAGAGCGCCATTTCCCTTGAGCTTTTAAAATAGCTTCGCAGACCTGCCGGACGGCTCCACTGCCGCCTTTTTTCGACGTGACCCAGAGGCTCGCTTTTTTCACCTCGGGGCAGGCATTTGCCACAGCTATCGGCAATCCAACGCTTCGCATAAGCCCTATATCAACAAGATCATCGCCTACAAAACACATATTCCCGGCGGAAATCCCGTATTTCTTGACCAAAAGCGGCACGATCCCTGCCTTAGACTTTACATTATCATAGACCTTGTCTACCTGCATGTCAGCTGCGCGGGGCCTTATAGCCTGAGATCTCTTGGCTGTGATCAACACCGTAGGGATACCGCATCTGCGCAAAACAGCCACTCCCATTCCGTCGTGGACATCGAAGGATTTCATATCCTTTCCGGCAGAATCATAGACTATTGCGCCGTCGGTCAGGACCCCGTCCACGTCCAGAAGCAGAATCTTTACATCCTTTAATCTGGCCAAAAGCAATCTATTCGCCATATTTGCGGTAATTTATACGATCCCCGCGCGAAGCAGGTCCTGGACATCCAGAAGACCGCACACCCTCCCCGTTATATCCACCACAGGGACCTCGTCGATCTTACGCTCTTCCAGGAGCCTGAGCGCCTCTGCGGCAAGAGTATCCTTTTTTACAATAAGGGGTTTTTTCGTCATCACTTCTTTTATCATGCGGCCGGGCAGCTGCGGGTCTTTCTCAAGATGCCTGCGAAGGTCTCCGTCAGTGAATATACCGCAAAGCCTCCCCTTTGAATCGACTATTATCGCCGCGCCTGCCCGGGCTTTTGTGATCTCGAACAGCACATGCGATACTTTATCGTTAAGACTTACCTGAGGATTAGACCTGCCGGTGCGCATTATGTCGCCGACCGTCAACAACAGCCTTTTGCCCAGCGCGCCGCCCGGATGGAAAAGAGCGAAATCTTTTTCCTTGAACCCCTTTAATTCCAGCAGGCATACGCACAGCGCGTCAGCCATTGCAAGAGTGGCTGTGGTGGATGCCGTAGGAGCCAGATTCAGCGGGCAGGCTTCTCTGGCAACGCCCACATCCAGCACTACATCCGAGTATTTAGCAAGCACTGACACCGGATTTCCCGTAAGGGCGATTATAGGCGAGCCTATTTTTTTTAAAAACGGCAAAAGCTGTTTAACCTCGGCTGTCATGCCTGAATTCGAAAGTATTATAACGACATCGTCACGGGTGACTTTCCCCAGGTCTCCGTGCGACGCTTCGGCAAGATGCAGAAAAAGGCTCGGGGTGCCTGTCGAAGCAAGAGTAGCTGAAAACTTCTGCGCGATTATTCCGGTCTTGCCCATGCCGCTGACAACTACCCGTCCTTTTGATCTGTGTATAAGCGCAAGAGCCTCGGCGAATTCATTGCCGAGCTTCTTCTTCAAACCAAGAATAGCGCTTGCCTCGATGTCGAATACTTCCTTAGCTCTTTTAATGGCGTTCATCTTCATAAAAGATACCTGATCCTGACTATCTGACCTATAAGGGCCTTGAGTTCTTCCAGATCAATCATGTTCGGCCCGTCGCAGCCGAATGCGATCGCGGCCCTGCTAAGGCCCGAGACGAATTCACGCTGTCCGCCGGAGCAACTCCCCTTACCCCCGGGCAATTGTATACTGTGCGTTGCATCATAGATAACAGGGTATCCGAAAGAACCGAGTATTGCCAAAGACCTGAAATCGGTCACAAGATTATTATATCCGAATGAAAAACCGCGTTCCGTTATGATTATATTGCGGTTACCCGTGGATTCGGCTTTCTTGATGATCGGCAGCATGTCCCAAGGCGCCAGGAACTGGCCTTTCTTTATGTTTACGATCCTGCCTGTTTTTGCCGCAGCTACCACCAGATCCGTCTGCCTGCATAAAAGTGCAGGGATTTGAATCACATCCAGAACTTCGGCCGCAGCCGCAACCTCAGCGCAGCTGTGCACATCGCTTAGAACCGGCACGCCGACCTTATCCTTTACTTTCTGCAAAATGGCCAGGCCTTTCTTTAAACCAGGCCCGCGGAACGAATCCAAAGACATCCTGTTAGCCTTGTCGTAGCTTGCCTTAAAAATAAATGCGATACACGCTCTCCTGGCCAGCTCTTTGAGTTTGCGGGCCATAAAAAGAGCGTGCTTTTCGGATTCGATCACGCACGGCCCTGCGATCAA
>JALOQI010000061.1 GCA_025453435.1 Candidatus Omnitrophota bacterium | reverse complement strand
CAGCAAGGTGAATCTGATCCCGCTTAACAGCGCAGGCATGCCCGGTTTTGAAGCTCCGGGAAAGAAAGACGTCATGCTTTTCAAAGACGCTCTGACGAAATGCGGCATTCACGCAACCGTTAGACAGCCGAGGGGCCAGGATATCGAAGCTGCCTGCGGCCAGTTGCGCGCCGGCTGCAAGAAAAGCTAAGCCCATGAAAAAAATTATCAGATTGGTTATGCCGATGCGCCGGCTGATATTCGCCGCTGCTGTGATACCCGGGGTAATATTTTTATCTGGTTGCATGAACACTAACATAACAAATATCGCTTCTCTGGGCAAAAATATCGTCTGCTTCGGCGATTCGATAACCCAGGGATTCGGCGCAGACCCTAAAGACGCGTATCCCGCGCATCTGGCTAAACTTATAAGCATCCCTGTTGTAAATTCCGGCATAGAAGGAGATACATCCGAAGGCGCGCTGAAGCGCATAAAACCCGATGTTCTGGACAGGGCGCCGCTTCTGGTTATTGTGGAGTTGGGCGCTAATGATTTCTTGACCAAAATTCCCATGGAATATACCAGGCGCAATCTCGAAGAAATAATAGTCCAGATCCAGAAACAGGGGGCTATGGTGGCGCTGGCTGACGTAAGCAACGCGCATTTTATGACGGAATACGGCCCGATGTTCAAATCGCTCTGCCGCCAATATAAGGCGATCTATATACCGGACCTGCTGGGAGGAATACTTGCAAATCCCGGCCTGAAAAGCGATTATTTCCATCCGAATGCCGCCGGATATAAAATAATCTCTCAGCGCGTATACCGCACGGTTCTGCCGTGCGTGAACCAGAATACTATTTTGAGGAGATTCAAAAGATGATCAAGAGGGATTAAGCATGAATAACACGCAGATCTGGATCCCGCTTTTGCTGGCTTTTGTCGCAGGCCTTTTCACCCTGATCGGAAGCCTTTTTTCGTTCCTGGTAAAGGATCTGAAAAAATCGTATCTTCAATTCACCCTGGGCCTGTCAGCGGGCGTGATGATATATATCGCTTTTGCGGAGATACTGTCCACAGCGGTGGAGAACATAGGTTTTTTAAAAGCGAATATAGCTTTTTTCTGCGGCATTGTCCTGATAATGCTTCTGGATTTCTTTATCCCTCACGAATACATAGATGAACATATCGAGAGGTCCGGCGGAGATAAAAAACTTATGCGGGCAGGGCTGTTTATCGCTATGGGGATCGCTATACATAATTTCCCGGAAGGCGTGGCGGTTTTCATGTCCTCGATGGTGAGCATAAAGCTCGGCATCTCTCTCGCAGTAGCGATAGCTTTGCATAATATTCCCGAGGGCATAGCTGTTGCAATGCCGATATTTTACGCTACGCAAAGCAGGCGCAAGGCTTTCTGGTATTCGTTCCTGGCTGGCATTGTCGAGCCGATAGGCGCTATCGTCGCTTTGTTCCTGCTGCTGCCGTTTCTGAATCAGGAAATCCTGTCATACTGCCTGGCGGCAGTGGCGGGCATAATGATTTTTATAAGCTTTGACGAATTGCTGCCATTGTCGTTCGAGGGGAAAAAATCGCACATAACCATCTTCGGCGTAATGACGGGAATGCTGGTGATCGCTGCGAGCCTGTATTTTTTCTGAGGCAGCCAATGGGCAGGTAAATAGTGCTGGAGGAGGGAGTTGAACCCTCACGGGTGTGACCCCACCAGTTTTTGAGACTGGCGTGTATGCCATTCCACCACTCCAGCATAGATCATTTAAATGCAGTATATAAATGATACCTTCTAAAATCTTGTTTGTCAATTTTATAAATATGGGGTATAATATTTCGTCTTAAAGGAGGCCAGATGATACGAATATTTATAGCAGTGGTTTTGATATGCGTTTTTGCGTTGTCGGGATGCGTGACAACACAGCAGCCCGCGTCTTCGGAAACTGTTTCTCTTGCGGCTTTGCAGAACTGCCAGTCCAGGGCAAAGTCCATGGAATTGGAGATCACAAGGCTTAAGGATGAGAATTTCGGGCTGCGCAAACAGCTTGAGGCAGCGCAGGATCAGGAAGTGCGCATGCCCAGCGCCATGGAAATCCAGACCGCTCTTAAAAAAGCCGGATTTTTCAAAGGCGTCTTAGACGGCAAGATAGGCCCTGAGACAAAAGAGGCTGTTAAGAAATTCCAGCAGGCGAACGGAATGACGCCTGACGGAGTCGTAGGAAGCAAGACCTGGGGCGTTTTGTCGAAGAATCTGGGGAATTAAAATTAGATTTAGAGGGCTGTAACTTTCTTGCCTGAGCTACAGCCTTAGATAGTCAGACTTGCGGGGCTGTAGCTCAGCTGGGAGAGCACTTGCATGGCATGCAAGGGGTCAGGAGTTCAATCCTCCTCAGCTCCACAAATAATTTTCCCGACAAGGGAAAATTATTTGTGTACTGATTTGCCGTTGCGAGGCCGACAGTCCTGATCGAAGATCAGGAGTCGAGCCGAGCAGGCAAATCAGTGCACTACCAGCGTTGCAGCTAGATGCGGCGCCTAACATTAGCTATTGAAGTTCAGATCAAGTACCGGGACAAATCGTCCCGGTATTTTGTTTTACGGCCTTGTTTGCATTGACCTGGAATCCCGGCTGTGTTACAATTATCCATTATGCTGCTTGGAATGCAGGTGTCTATTGCCGGCGGGGTCTATGAATCTATACCCAGAGCCCGGGCGCTGGGGTGCAACGCGATGCAGATATTTTCCCGCGACCCCAGGCAGTGGCGCAGCAAAAAGCTAAAAAATTCGGATATCGAGGAGTTCAAGCTCCGCAGGCTTGAAAGCGGCATAGAAAAAGTATTCATCCATATCCCGTATCTGATCAACCTGGCGTCTCCGCTTCACGGCCTCTTCCGCGGTTCAATCACAGCATATGTCCAGGACATGCGCGAAGCCCGCGCCCTGGGAGCGGAATATATGGTCACCCACATGGGAAGCCATAAGATGTCAGGCGAGAAGAGGGGCCTGAAAAAAGTCGCGATCGCTCTGAACAGGATCCTGGAACTTACCGGGGATTCCCCCGTAAAGATACTTTTGGAAAATACTTCAGGCGCCGGTTCGTGGCTCGGCTATACATTTGAACATCACGCAGCTATTATCGGCAGGATAGAGCAGAAGCAGCGCATCGGCGTCTGCCTTGATACGTGTCATGCGTATACCGCGGGCTTTGATCTTTCGAGCGAGGCTGGTTATAACAGGCTTATGCTTGAGATCGAAAACACAGTCGGGCTCAAAAACCTGATTCTTGTGCATCTGAATGACACTAAAGATGCCCTTGGCAGCCACCGCGACAGGCATGAGCATATAGGTAAGGGCAAGATAGGCATTGCCGGTTTCAGGCGCATTGTCAATGACTCAAGGCTGCAACGCGCGGCATTTATCCTTGAAACGCCCAAAGACAGCGAAACGGCTGATCTGCGAAATCTCAAAGTCGTGCGGCATCTGATGAAAAGATCTGCGCAAAGAGGATGAAATGGCATTTAAGATATTAGTAGTGGATGATGAGCCGGATGTCCTTCAGATCGTCAGCAACCGGCTGGCCCGCGAAGGTTTTGCGGTCGAGCGGGCTGCTGACGGAGAAGAAGCTCTTTCCAAATTCTATGAGTTCGATCCGGACCTTGTGCTTCTGGACCTGGTTATGCCCAAGCTTAACGGATTCGAGGTGCTCAAACAGATAAGAGAGAAATATTCCGACCGCTGGAGGCCTGTCATAATCATCAGCGCCAACGCGGAACTGGAAACTCTGCATAAATGTTATGATATGGAAGCCGACCACTATTTGACCAAACCCTGTTCAATGGAAGTGATACTTAAGGGAATAGCTACTATGAGAGCGCTTATTTCCCAGAGAGCCGACTAGAGCAATTATGGAATACGTATTCAAAGATATCGAAGTGAAATGGCAGCGTTTCTGGAAAGAGAATAAGAGTTTCGAAGCTCGATTCGATTCCGGAAAGCCCAAATATTACTGCCTGGAGATGTTTCCTTATCCTTCGGGCAAGATACACATGGGCCATGTGCGAAATTACACCATCGGCGACGTGTACTCGAGATTTAAATGGATGCAGGGCTTCACTGTTCTGCACCCTATGGGCTTTGACGCATTCGGCCAGCCTGCCGAGAACGCGGCGATAAAGAATAAAACAAAACCGGATATATGGACACATAAATGCATAGAGGAGATGGAGCGGGAACTTGCGAAAATGGGCTTTTCATACGACTGGGACAGGGAGGTCTCGACCTGCGACGCGCCTTATTATCATTGGAACCAGTGGATATTCCTGAAGATGTTCGAGAAAGGCCTGGCGTATAAGAAAGCGTCGGCTGTGAACTGGTGCCCGTCCTGCGCTACAACCCTTGCCAACGAAGAGGTCATCGACGGAGGATGCTGGCGATGCCACACTAAAGTCGGGCAAAAAGAGCTTGAGCAGTGGTATTTGAAGATCACAGGATACAAAGAACGGCTTCTGGAAATACAAAGAACGGCTTCTGGAAGATCTGGCACAGCTTGCGCAGTGGCCTGAGCGGGTCATTGCAATGCAGACCAACTGGATAGGCAAGAGCTCAGGTGTAGAAATATTTTTCAAGGAAAAAGAAACCGGGAAAGTCATTCCTGTATTCACCACGCGCGTTGACACTATCTTCGGCGCAACATATGTCGTGCTTGCGCCCGAGCATCCGCTGGTCGAGGAATTGATAAAAGGTAAGCCGGAGGAAAAACAAGCACGCCAATTCATAGAAAAAGTTTCCAAAGAAAGCAATGTCGTTCGCGCGTCCTCTGATGTGAAAAAAGAAGGCGTGTTCACAGGCGCATACGCGATCAATCCCGTTAACAAAGAGACTATTCCCATCTGGATAGCGGATTACGTCCTTATGGAATACGGTACAGGTGCGATAATGGCTGTGCCGACGCACGACCAGAGGGATTTTCTGTTCGCAAAAGAACATAAGTTGGGCCTGCGCGTTGTGATACAGCCTAAGGGGCAAGAT
>JALOQI010000060.1 GCA_025453435.1 Candidatus Omnitrophota bacterium | reverse complement strand
GATTATGGCGTGCTGGCGGATATGGCAAAAAAGAACAAGCCCAAAATGATCCTCGCCGGTGCCTCAGCGTATTCCCGGGAAATAGATTTTCGTAAAATAAGGGATATCTGCGATTCAGTCGGAGCTATTATGTTCGTTGACATGGCTCATATCGCGGGCCTTGTGGCAGCGGGCGTGCATCCGTCGCCTGTGCCTTACGCCGATATCGTATCGTCCACTACGCACAAGACCCTGCGCGGCCCGCGCGGCGGTTTTATACTTGCAAAAAAAGAGTGGGCTAAAAAGCTGGATTCATTCGTGTTCCCGGGCATGCAGGGAGGCCCGCTTATGCATGTTATCGCGGGCAAGGCTGTGGCTTTCAAGCTCGCTCAGGAAGAAAGTTTCAAAATTTATCAGCGCCAGGTGGTTGCAAACAGCCGCAGGCTCGCCGATCAGCTTGGAAAAAAAGATTTCAGGATAGTGTCCGGAGGGACTGATAACCATATGGTCCTTGTGGATCTGACCTCCAAGAAAATAAGCGGCAAAGAGGCGTCACAGCTTCTGGAAAAAGTCAATATCACCATCAACAAAAATCTTATTCCGTACGATCCTCTGCCGCCGGCTCAGGCAAGCGGCATAAGGCTGGGGACGCCGGCGATAACCACGCGCGGTATAGTCGAATCTGATATTGACGTGATCGCCGCATGCATAGATCAGGCTATTCAAAACAGAGCAAACGATGCAAAGCTGGCTCCGATTAAGAAAAAAGTCCTGCAGTTGACAAAAAAATATCCTTTGTATCCAGAGTTGCAGGGCAAGATCACATAGGCTGTCCGACAATGGCTAAAAGAATAAAAAGACCGCAAAAGAAGCACACGCGCATAAGCTGGGATGAATATTTTATGCAGATAGCGCATCTTGTGTCCCAGCGGGCGACATGCCTGCGCCGCAGGGTGGGCGCGGTAATAGTTAAAGATAAAAGGATGCTGGCGACCGGCTATAACGGCGCGCCCAGCGGCCTGGCCCACTGCCTTGAAACAGGGTGCCTGCGCGAAAAATTGAAAATTCCTTCGGGACAGCGTCACGAGCTCTGCCGCGGGCTTCACGGCGAGCAGAATGCGATAATACAGGCCTCTCTTTACGGAATATCGGTAAAGGGAAGTTCGATATATATAACCAACCAGCCATGCGTCATCTGCGCCAAGATGCTTATTAACGCCGGCATTTCGGAGATAGTCATATCCGACTGCTATCCCGACGCGCTGGCTCTGGATTTCCTGAAGGAAGCCAAAATAAAGGTGAGGGTGCTCAAGAGATGAGATGCTCATTCTGCGGGTACAAAGAAGACAAGGTTGTGGATTCGCGCTCGATACAGGATTTCCGGGCAATACGCCGCAGGCGGGAATGCCTGAAGTGCGGCAAAAGGTTCACTACTTATGAATACATAGAAGAGCCGTCTCTTATGGTCATCAAGCGCGACGGCAGGCGCCAGCCTTTTGACCGGCAAAAGGTGCTTCAGGGAATAATTAAAGCATGCGAAAAAAGGCCTATAAGCATGGATAAGATGGAAGAAGTCCTCTCATACGCAGAGCGCCAGATACAGAAAAAGCCCGAAAGGGAAGTTTCGTCGACCAGAATAGGCGAGCTTGTGATGGAGCGGCTTAAATATCTCGACGACGTCGCATACGTGAGGTTCGCTTCTGTGTACAGGCAGTTCAAGGACGTAGAGCAGTTCATGTCTGAGCTTAAAGAGATGCTTAATCGCGAAAAATCGAAAATGCGCGGCAAAAAACGGGGGGCATCGGCCAAATGATAGAGATGGAGCTCAGTAAAATCGTCATCGATGAAAAGCGCGACGGCCAGCTGATCGTATTGAAGGAAAAAAACGGCGACAGGATACTGCCTATCGTGATAGGCCTGCATGAAGCTTCGTCTATAAAGCTCAAACTCAGCGGTTTTACGCCGCCCAGGCCGCTTACCCACGACCTCCTGTATGCCACTATAATGTCTCTGGACGCTTCAATAGAAAAGGTCGTTATAGATAAGCTCGAAGAGAACACGTTCCATGCCAAGATCATTATACGGCCTTCTTCCGGACCCAGCACTTATGTGGACGCCAGGCCGTCGGATTCAATCGCCCTTGCCGTGCGCGCGCATGTGCCTATATTCGTGGAAGACAATATAGTCCAGCAAATGGAAGAATTCGAGAAGAACAGATAATGCGAACAGGCGGTATCAAATACCCCCGCGATATTCTTGCTCGTTCCCTCAAACCTCACCTGGAGCTTCTGCGCCGGGTCCAGTCATTCGCAGCATCAAAAAACAAACATCTTTATATTGTCGGAGGTTTCCTCCGCGACATATATCTTGGCCGCGTCAAACCCGATCCCGACATCGATTTCTGCCTTAAGGAGAATTCTATAAGTTTCGGCAGGAGCCTCGCGCGGCGCCTGAAATGCGCATGTATTATTTTAGACGATATCCACGGCTGCTGCAGGCTTGTGATACGCCAAGGGACGGTAACGTATACGCTTGATTTTTCGGATTTCAGAGGGCCAACGCTTGAAAAAGACCTTTGCTTGCGCGATTTTACGGTAAATACTTTATGCCTGGATCTTCCCGCCATTTTCAAGCGCGGCAATGGCTCTATAAGCCTGATAGACCCGTATGGGGGGCTATCGGATATAAATCATCGCAGGCTGCGGATATTATACCCGAAAGTCTTCGACGATGATCCCTTGAGAATGCTGCGGGTGTTCAGCATGTCCGCTGTGTTCGGCCTTGATATCGGCAGGGATATATTGAGCTTGATCTCAAAAAAGAAAAAATTGATCGCGGGTGTCTCCGGAGAGCGAGTCAGGGATGAGCTCTTCAAAATATTCCAGACATCCGGCGCATACGGCTGCCTGTTGACCATGGACAGGATCGGGCTTCTGGGGATCATCTTTCCCGAGATAATTCCTATGAAGAAGATAAAAAAAGCCGGCAGGAACAGGCTCGACGTCTGGGAGCATACGATTGCCACTGTCAGAGAGATCGAGCGGATATTCGGCCGCATGCGCAAGGATCCGGATATTTCGGGATTTCTCTCCAGGATTTTATCTTCGGGAAGGACGAACGAAGCGTTCATTAAACTTTGCTGCCTCTTGCACGACTCGGGCAAGCCGCGGACATTCAAATATAAAGACGGCAAAGTGTCTTTTTACGGCCACGAACGGGTAGGCAGCAAAATAGTATGCGATACAGCCAGGAGGCTGCGGCTGTCGTCCGACGAGGAGCGCTGTTTGCGCAGGATAACTTTTTTGCACCTTAGGCCGGGCTATATGGCCAATACGCCCGCTGTGTCCGAACGGGCCGTATTCAGGTTCTTCAGGGACGCAGATAAAGACAGCGCGGCAGTTTTATTGCTGGCTCTGGCAGACGAACGCGCGACAAAAGATTATGCAGTGGTCGAAAAGATCAGGCCGCGTTATGAGCGCCTCATCCTGCGGTTATTGCGCAGGCTTTTCAAAAAAGAGAAAGAAAGCCCGATGCGGCGGCTTTTGAACGGCCACGATATAATGAAGCTCGGATCTCTTGAGCCGTGCGAGCTTGTGGGAAAAGTTTTGCGCGAAATCGAGGAATCTCAGGCCGTGGGTTCGATCAAGACCCGCAGCCAGGCATTAAAGGAAGCGGCCAGGCTTATAAAAAAATTTAAAAATACATGAAATCGTATTATAATGATCAAAACAAGGAGGCCTCATGGATCCGATTGTCCTGAATAATTATGAAAAAGACATTTTGAGCGAGATAGGCAATATGTGCGTCGGCAACGCTACTACGGCTCTTGCGCAGATCCTGGGCAAACGCATTGAGATCGAAATGCCAAGCGTCCAGGTTATCAGCATAGACAAGCTTCATGTTTACGTCCATGTCGAACCTGAGGAGCCGATCCTGGGCATCCATATGCAGATACTCGGAGGCGCCAAAGGCAATGCGCTGATGATATTCCCGCGGGCTGACGCGTATAAACTTGTGGACGTGCTTATAGGCCCTTTTCCCCAGGAAATGGGCAGTTTGACGGAGATAGGCATTTCGGCTTTGAAAGAGGTGGGCAATATCGTCGTGAGCTCGTATTTGTCGGCTTTGAGCGCTTTTACCGGCATATCCTCGTTCCCGTCGACAGTAACGCTTTCAAGCGGCGCTATCAAATCGCTTCTGCATCTTGCTTTTACAGGCATGAAGCCCGAAGACTGCAAGGAAACGATACTTGTCGAAGCCATGTTCAAGGAAAAAAGGCGCAATCTCGAAGGCAGCTTTTTTATCGTTTTTGACGCCGGCTCGATACATATGATATTAAAGAAAGCCAAAAGCATGATAAAGGAATAGCCATGACACTAAAAAACGACATATCATTGTTGAGCGTGTCAAATGCCTCCGTTATTATGGGCCCTGAGCTGAAGATCGATAATTTTATTCTGGATCTTATCTCCAGGCTCAGGAAACAAACCTCCCTGAAGCGCCTCAAGCTTTTTCTATGGGATGAAACCGTGAACAGATTCTATCTTGAGGTGGATTCCGATCCCAGGAAAGTAACGGTCAATCCGGCGGTTACGGACAAGGCTTTTTATAAAGCCGGGGTCCTTCGCACCGCCGTATTCGAAAGA
>JALOQI010000059.1 GCA_025453435.1 Candidatus Omnitrophota bacterium | reverse complement strand
TCCTGCCTTTGGCCGCGCGGGAAACCATCTTGTGAGTTAACTGCCGGGTAGAATTACTTACCAGATCATTGGGTTTTAAACCGTGCTTTTCCATGATCCCGGCTATGGGCTGGGGCCCGAGTTCTCTTTCCATAATAAAAGCGGCGGTCCTATTTTTTGATATCAAAACTCTCGATTATTTTTTTAAACGCCTGCTCGTATTCAGGGACCGGTTTATCTGCCCCCAGCGTGCATAAAAAGCAGAAGAATTTGTCATTATACGGAATTATCACCCGCGAATAAGTCGTCCAGCCGTATTCTTTTTCAAGGGCAAAATCGTCCCGCACACCTTCTATTCCGGCGACAGTCACAGCGCTCGATCGGTGAGTCACATACTGCTTCACACCACTTTTGACGCCCTCGTCTTTGAGATCCGCGAACTTGCGGGTGCTCAGCTTGAATTTATTCCAATGCACTCCCAACCCGAGCTCAAAAGGCTCCTGACCCTGGCCGGACTGTTTCATGCTGAAATTTACATAATCAAACGGCAGAAGATTTTGTGCAGCTTCCTCTCTGTCCCTCATTTTTTTGAATACGGTCTGCACATCAGCCGGAAGATCCAGGCTGTATCCCTGTTCGTCATTGCTGTATTCCTGCCAGCCATCATAGCCAAAAGAGCTCGCGCAAAATGATACGGCCAGCAATAAAACCCAAACGCCGACTGCCAATAAACCGCATTTATTTTTCATAAGCACCTTTGCCGGTTTTAAAATCCACCCCTGTTTCAACTCTATGCGCCGCTTCACTTAGTTCTTCCAATATCACAACAAACTCTTCCCTGCTGTAGACCTTATAATAGCTCTCGGTCTTAAAAAATCCCGAGCGGGAGTAAAATATCTTCCGGCCGACTAACTTAGTATTTTTTGTGGGCCGCGGATAATCAAATAAAAATAATTTCTGAGGCGCAAGTTCTATCTTAGGCTCGATCCAAAATCTTCGCGGGTCGCCCTTGTCAAAAAAAGAGCACTGAAACTCCACTCTCCTTCCTTTATAGAATCCCGTAAAAACAGCCTGAGAAAAAGAATTAGTCCGGTGCGACGGACTAACCAGTGTGCCCAGCGCATCGAAATTCTCGCACGCGCACCGGGATATCTTTTTGTAAACAAAGTAATATACAGCGAGCACAGCAATTATTGCGAGATATAATCTCAGAGTATTAGGGCACATGCGCTATCTTCTCTGAAATGCTTCAATAGCATCCACGATCCTTTTTCTATGGATCTGAAGGGCATCCTTAAGCCTATCAAGCGTCATTTTATCCGCTGCAATGTCGGCCTCGATCGCTTCAAACCATCTTTTTTCTATCAGCGAATTCTCTATATCAAGGGCTATGCCGAGTGCCTTTTCGAGAGACAGGTCTGTTTCTTTAGCCTCCTTGATCTTTTCGTCGAGATAAGAACTGAATAACTCTACCGTCTTTACTTTGAACCTTTTCTCATCGACGTAAAGAGACCCCTTGGCATATGACGCCTTGAGACTGCGTATCCAGCTTGCATGAGCTGTTTCCTCGCTTGAAAGCATAAACCACAGATTATACTGTTCATTGTATTTAAAAGAATATTCTTCATATAACTGGCTGATTTTCTCTTCGTTCTTAGCGAGAGTTTCCATGACTTTTTCTTTGTCTTCCATCATAAGACACCTCCAGTTTTACAGGAACTCTATTTTGTAATCGATAAGATCCGCCCTGCTGCGTCTGCCATTTGTCCTGAAAACCTATCTCTGCCGCTGAAACATTGAACTTATTGCGCACGCGGTCCCGCATGCACCGAAGAACCGAACGCTTGTCTTAAGAGACGCCGCTTCGGGTATAAAAAATTCAGCTGTCAACACGCCTACGTGCATACACGCGCACCTTCTGCTTTCAATAAAGCCCGCTTCATCTTAGTACCGCCCTGATAACCGCCGAGTGTTCCGTCAGAGCGGATAGCCCTGTGGCAAGGAATTATTATAGGAAAAGGATTGTTCGCCAGAGCATTGCCTACGGCTCGGGCTGCACCGGGCCTGCCTATCTTTTGCGCGATCTCTTTGTATGTGATTGTCGTGCCGCGCGGCACTGAAAGCATGGCTTTCAATACCTTGCGCTGGAAAACAGGGCACATGTCCAGTGTTTTTTTCAGGCAAGAATATGTCTCGATCTCTGCTGACAATTCACAACCACCCTTTATATTAAAATACGCATATCCTGATTGATTATACCATACTTCTAGTCATTGTAAACGCCTTGACAATTATCTGCACAGGTCTTACAATAATGCTGGATATTGTAACCAAGGGTCCGGAAGCACGGCTTCCGGAGGATCCGGGTGGTCGGGCCGCCATCTAGCATGAAAATGCTTAGATGGCATTTTTTTTGAGAGGTCTGCCATGAAACGGATATTGCTGTTCATCCTGCCTATTTTGATAATAGTAGCCGCGGCTTTTACTGCTTTCGGGATCATCCAGGTGCGGTTCGAGGAAGAAAAACTCATTGACGACGTAAAGCGAAAGGCAAAATCCATAGCCGAGAGCATGGAACTGTCGGTCAGGCACGTTCTCGAAAACAACGACCTTAAAAATGCGAATTACCTGGTGGAAAAATTCCAGACGCGCGAAAGGCTCCAGGGCTGCGTTATTTATAACAAAGATGGCGCGGTGTTCGCCATAACCCGCAGGTTCCTCGACTGGAAAGAGAAACAAAAACCATACCTGATCGAAGCCATCCGGACCAAAGAGCCTCAGGGCGGTATAGAGCAATTCAAAGAATACACCCTATACAGCTATGTGCTTCCTGTTGTCGCCGAAGACTCGACCCTCATAGGAATGGTGGAAATTATCCACGATACTTCCTATGTTTTCAGCAGGCTCGCTGAATTATGGCGCAGGATCAGTTGGACTCTGGCGGTCCTGGTAGTATTGATCCTGGGCATCTCTTTTTTCCTGCACAAACAGATATTCGTCCTGCCTGTTCAGCGCCTGACCGAATGGTTCAAGCATTTCCAAAAGGGAGATATCGACGCCGGCCATCCGATAAAAGAACAGGGCGAGCTGGGAAAACTGGCCTCCGAGGTCGAACAGGTCGCTTTAAGCCTGCGCGTTGCCCGCAAAACAATGTCCGATGTCGCTTCTGTCCGCCTGCAGAAAGACGAGCTCTGGACCGAAGCCAAACTGCGGGATCTCATCCATGCAAAGCTCGGCGACAAAGCTCTATTCGTTGTTTCAAACAGAGAGCCTTTCATGCACGTTCTCGACGATGCTACCAACACTGTTTCATGCATACGCCCGGCTAGCGGCGTCGTAACCGCGATCCATCCCATCCTTAGCGCCTGCGGCGGAACCTGGATCGCGCACGGCGGCGGCAACGCCGACAAAAAGTTCGTCAATTCCAAAGATAAACTGGGAGTTCCGCCTGAAGACAACAGATATATTCTCAAAAGGATATGGCTTTCCAAAGAAGAGGAAGACGGATACTACTACGGGTTCTCCAATGAAGGCCTCTGGCCGCTGTGTCACAATACGCATACCAGGCCGATATTCCGCGAAGAAGACTGGCTAATGTACAAAAAAGTCAATCAGAAGTTCGCGGACAGCGTCCTGGAAGAATTGCCCGCACAAAGCCCGTTGATATTTATCCAGGATTACCATTTCACACTTCTGGGGAAGATGATAAAAGAAAAACGCCCGGACGCCAGGATCGCATTGTTCTGGCACATCCCCTGGCCCACGCCCGATGCTTTTCAGATCTGCCCTTACCATAAAGAGATCCTTGAAGGAATGCTTGGCTGCGACCTTATCGGCTTTCATGTGCAGAACCACTGCAATAATTTCCTTGATACGGCCAACAGGCTTTTGGAATCGCGGGTCGACACTGAAAAATTCAGCGTTGTGCGTTCGGAAAAAGAAACTATGGTGCGGGCTTTCCCCATCAGCATAAACGGGCATCAGGAACACGGATCTTCAGTCCCGAACATGCGCCATCAGATCGAAAAACTGCGCAAGGAATTCAATCTTCAGGGCATGTTCGTCGGAGTGGGCGTCGACCGCATCGATTACACAAAAGGCATTATCGAGCGCATTCTTGCAATAGACAGGTTCCTTGAGAAATATCCGCAGTACCGCAGGAAATTCGTTTTCGTCCAGCTTGCGGCCCCCAGCCGCACGCACATCAAACGCTATCACGACCTGATCGCCGAGATCGACGAATTGGTCGAGAAGAAAAACTGGAAGTATCTGGATGGCAGCTGGAAGCCGATTTTGTATCTGAAGCGGCATTTCTCAGCTGACGAGATCGCGCCGTTCTATTCTATGGCCGACTTATGCATAGTCAGCTCTCTGCACGACGGCATGAACCTTGTGGCAAAGGAATACGTCGCTCAGAAACGCGATCTGCCCGGAAGCCTTATCCTGAGCCAGTTCACCGGCGCGGCAAAAGAGCTTACGGATGCAATACTGATAAACCCTTAGTCGATCGAAGAATTCGCCGACAGCATCCGCAGCGCGATCGAAATGCCTCCGGAAGAAAAAAATAAGCGGATGCAGAACATGCGCAATACAGTCAATGAGAACAATATCTACCGCTGGGCGGCAAGCATCATAACCGAGCTGACGGCGCTAAAAAAG
>JALOQI010000058.1 GCA_025453435.1 Candidatus Omnitrophota bacterium | reverse complement strand
GCCGACAAGCAGTATAAGAAGACCGATGATCAGATAGCAAAGCTCGAGGACGAGTTCTATAATGCGATGACTTCCCTGGAATTCGTGCCCAACTCGCCCTGCCTTATGAACGCGGGCAAGGAGCTCGGCCAGCTCAGCGCATGTTTTACCCTGCCGATCGAAGATTCAATGGACTCCATTTTTGAAACGCTCAAGGCCACCGCGATGATACATAAATCAGGCGGCGGAACGGGTTTCTCATTTTCGCGCATACGGCCAAAGAACTCCGTCGTCAAAACAACGGGGGGCGTTGCCTCGGGCCCTGTGTCTTTCATGAAGGTTTATGACGCGGCTACAGAAGCCGTGAAGCAGGGAGGCACCCGCCGCGGCGCCAACATGGGCATACTCCGCACAGACCATCCCGATATAAAGGAATTCATCGCCTGCAAAGAGAACAACAAAGAAATCAACAATTTCAATATTTCAGTGGCAATTACCGATGATTTTATGTCGCACCTGGCCGGCGGAGACGATTACGATATTATCGACCCGCATTCCCACCATGCTATAGGCAAAGAAAGCGCAAAAGAAGTTTTCGACTTAATAGTAAAACAGGCTCACAAGAACGGAGAGCCCGGAGTCATATTCATAGATAAGATCAATATAGACAACCCAACGCCTAAATTAGGAAAGATCGAAAGCACAAATCCCTGCGGAGAACAGCCGCTTTTGCCATATGAAAGCTGTGACCTGGGTTCTATCAACTTGGCTGTGCTGTGCAAAAAAACCGGCTCAGGCTATCAGGTCGACTGGGATGCATTGAGCAGGACAACGCGCCTTGCGGTTTATTTCCTGGATAACCTCATAGACGTGAACAAATTCCCCATCCCGGAGATCGAAAAGGCCACGCGCTCGACCAGAAAAATAGGCCTTGGCATAATGGGCTGGGCGACAATGCTTATCCGCCTGGGTATCCCGTATGACAGCGAAGAAGCCGTAAAGCTCGCCGAAAAAGTCATGTCTTTTATTTTGAACGAGGCGCTGACCAGATCTCAGGAGCTCGCAAAAGAAAAAGGCGTGTTCCCGGCTTACAGCGGCAGCACCTGGGATAAAAATAATATAAAGGTACGCAACGCGACCCTTACGACAATAGCGCCTACCGGAACTATCAGCATAATCGCAGGCCCCTGTTCGTCGGGAATAGAGCCCTTGTTCGCTATTTCTTATTACCGCAATGTGATGGATAACGATAAGCTGGTGGAGGTTGACCCGCTTTTCGAGGAAATAGCAAAGGCTCGCGGCTTCTACACCAGGGAGCTGATGGAAAAGATAGCGGAGAGCGGAACGCTCGCACATATCGAAGGCATACCGGAGGACGTAAAGCGCATTTTTGTCACAGCGCACGATATCGCTCCCGAATGGCATGTCCGCATGCAGGCCGCCTTCCAGAAATACGTGCACAACGCGGTTTCAAAGACGATTAACTTTGCGCATGAAGCGACTGCGGATGAAGTGCGAAAGGCTTATCTTCTGGCATACGAGCTCAATTGCAAAGGGATCACCGTTTACCGCGACCGCAGCAGGGAAGAGCAGGTTTTGAACATCAATCACAAGCCTGCGGCAAGCGAGGTGCAGGAATCCAAGTTTGAGCCGGGCAAGATCACCCCGCGCCCCAGGCCCGAAGTCATAATAGGCACAACGACAAAGGTCGCAACCGGCTGCGGAAACCTTTATGTCACTATAAATATAGACGAAGACGGAAAGCCTTTTGAGCTTTTCACTCAGATGGGAAAGGCAGGCGGCTGCGCCGCAAGCCAGCTTGAAGCTCTGGGGAGAATGGTGTCGCTTGCGTTCCGCGCCGGCGTAGAGGTAAAATCGATCATAGAGCAGCTGCGCAATATCCGCTGTCCCTCGCCGTCATGGGAGAAAGGCCAGAGGATATTTTCATGCGCCGACGCTATTGCGCGGGTGATAGAGCGCAGGCTTGTGAACGACCAGGCTCACGCGAGTATTTCGCAGTCCGCCGAAGTGGCCATGAAACATTCCCACCGCGAAGAGGTCTCCAGGGACATGAATTCTTCCGGCGAGATCGTCGGGGTCTGCCCTGACTGCGGCGGTGCTTTGAGGCATGAAGAAGGCTGCGTTAAATGCCATGCCTGCGGTTATTCCAAGTGTTAGGTAATTGAAAAAAATAATCTATATAATCCTGGATGGTTTAGGGGACTTGCCGCTCAGTCAGCTGGGCGGCAAGACTCCGTTAGAGGCAGCCGCAACACCCCACCTTGACCGCCTCGCTCAGCAGGGAATAACAGGCACCGCCTGCACTTTCTCTCCCGGAATAGCTCCCGAATCGGATATAGCTGTCATAAGCCTGCTCGGATACGACACTAACAAATATTATACCGGCCGCGGGCCTCTTGAGGCTTTCAGCGAGGGCATGCAGATCGCCGACGGCAACCTTGCGCTCCGGGCTAATTTCGCGACCATAGACAAAGACGAAAAGACTATTTTAGACCGCCGCGTCACCAGAAGCCTTTCAACGGAAGAAGCCGCTGCGCTTGCCAAAGAGATAAACACGAAGGTAACTCTTAAAAACGCGACGTTCGAGTTCAAGAATACAATCGGCCACAGGGCAGTCCTTGTGATAAGAGGCATCAGGGGAAAACTGTCAGGCTGCATAACCAATCCGGATCCCGCTTATGTCCGGGAGGGCACGTTCGGGATAGCGCCGATAAGTTTTGAATCTTCGGTAAAGATTGCAGCCCCTATGCCCGGCTGCGGAGCTGACCCGGCGGCCATCGAAGCGGCGGAATGCCTGAATGAGTTCATAGAAAAGTCCCATAAAGTCCTTGAAGGCTCTGAGATCAATAAACGCAGAGCAGCCGCCGGTAAACAGCCGGCTAATATAATACTGACCAGGTCTGCCGGCGACAGCCTGCCGAAGTTCCCGCCTGTTTCCGACATATACGGCATGAAGTGCGGCTGTTTTGTCCAGATGCCTGTCGAACGCGGTATAGCGCTTCTTACAGGAATGGAGATCGTGGATGTTCCCAGGTCAACGGGCCATCTGGATGTCGACTATCCTGTGTGGGCAAAAGTGGCAATAGACGCCCTCAAGCGTTTTGACTGTCTTTACGTGCATATAAAAGGCCCGGATGAGCCCGGCCATGACGGAAGCTGTTCCGAGAAAAAAGAAGTCATTGAGGCGATCGATGCGCATTATTTCGGAAGCCTCGTGTCCAAGCTCAACAGGGAGGATTATATCTTCTGCGTGACCTCTGACCTGTGCACTGTCTGTGAAATGAAAGCTCATTCGGCTCTGCCGGTGCCGCTTTTGATCTCGGGAGGCAGCATAAAACCCGACGGTTCCATGTCGTTTTCTGAAAAGACCGCCAAACTGGGGTCTCTGGGAGAAATGCGCGCCCGCGAGATCCTGCCCCTGCTTGTAAAGTTCGCATCCTCGTAGTATAATACCCGGATATGACCAGATACGACGTTATTGTGATAGGCGCCGGGCATGCCGGCATAGAAGCCGCTCTTGCAGCAAGCCGCATGGGCTGTTCAACGCTTATGGTGAATTTAAGCTTTGATACCATAGGCCATATGTCATGCAATCCGGCCATCGGCGGGGTGGGAAAAGGGCAGCTCGTCAAAGAAATAGACGCCCTGGGCGGTGAAATGGCAAAGGCCGCTGACGCCTGCGGCATACAATTCCGGATATTGAATTCTTCCAAAGGGCCTGCGGTGCATTCCTCCCGCGCTCAGATAGACCGGAGCCTGTATATCCGTTACATGACGGATAAAGTCAGATCGCAGAAAAATCTCAGCCTTGCAAAAGCCGAAGTAATAAAGCTCATTGTCGAGGGTGATAGGGTCTGTGGTGTTATAACTGCGGACGGCCGCCGTATACTGGGAAAATGTGTCGTGCTGTGCCCGGGCACTTTTCTTGCGGGGCTTATGCATGTCGGCCTTAAATCCAGCCAGGGCGGCAGGCAGGGCGAGAAGGCATGCGCGGATCTGGCTGTGGACCTTAAAAACCTCGGATTCGGGCTTTTGAGATTTAAAACAGGAACTTGCCCCAGGCTTGACAGAAGAACAATAGATTACGGCAGCTTGATAGTGCAGGAAGGAGACCGGCCGCCTAAACCATTTTCTTTTTCAACCCGCGGTATCAGGCGCAAACAGATCCCCTGCCATATAACGTATACTAACCTGGCGACCCATAAAATCATCCTGGATAATCTGGACAAATCTCCTTTGTATACCGGTAAGATAAAATCAACAGGCGTCAGATACTGCCCGTCTATCGAAGACAAGATCGTCAGGTTCAAGGATAAAGAGCGCCATCAGATATTTCTTGAGCCGGAAGGATATGATACCGACCAGGTATATCCCAACGGCCTGTCTACCAGCCTGCCCGAAGAAGTCCAGCTGAAGATACTGCATTCCATAAAAGGGCTTGAAGACGCAAAGGTGAGATGTTTCGGCTATGGTATAGAGCATACCGTAATCGAGCCCACACAGCTTTTCCCTACGCTGGAAACAAAACGCCTTAAGAATTTTTTTACCGCAGGCCAGATAAACGGCACTACCGGTTATGAAGAAGCGGCCGCGCAAGGGCTGATCGCAGGCATAAATGCCGCGCTTACGGCTCAAAACAAAGAGCCGCTTATTCTCGACAGGGCAAGCAGCTATATCGGAGTGCTTATAGACGACCTGACCACAAAGGGCACGAATGAGCCTTACCGGAT
>JALOQI010000057.1 GCA_025453435.1 Candidatus Omnitrophota bacterium | reverse complement strand
GCCGGCCTAAAGGACATGTCGCCTATCGCGGTCGAAAAGGGCTTTACCGAGCGCTACATCAACCGGCCTGCTAAAGATTCGATCTCAAAACAGATCCAGGATGCTTATAAGCGCATCTCGCGCCATCAGGACCTGGTCGTTATCGAGGGCACGGGCCACGCCGGAGTGGGCTCTGTTTTCGATCATTCCAACGCGACTGTTGCAAAACTTTTAGGCTCGAAAGTCATACTGATCTCTTCCGGCGGCATCGGCAGGCCTATCGACGAGATAGTGCTTAACAAAGCGCTTTTTGACAAAGAGGGCGTAAAACTTCTTGGCGTGATAGTTAACAAAGTCCTGCCGGAGAAATTCGACAAGATCAACCAGCTTGTCCGCAAGGGCCTTGAGCGCAAGGGAATTAACGTGCTCGGGGTAATCCCGTTCACGCCGGCATTGTCTTATCCTACGATAGAGCAGATCCTTGAGGAAACGAGCTTTGACCTTTTGTGCGGAAAGGAAAAGCTTGAGACATACGTGTCGCGCGTTGTTATCGGAGCGATGCGGCCCGCGAGCGCCATCAAGTATATCGTCAACGACAGCCTGTTGGTCACGCCCGGCGACAGCGAGGATATGATCATGGCCGCGCTGCAGTGTTTCCGCGAGGATGATCCGTCGCGGCTGAAGCTCGCCGGCATTATACTTTCCGGCGGCATGACTCCTGAAAAACCGATCATGGACATATTGCTTAGTTCAGGTTTGTCTGTCCTGATAGCCAAGACCGATACCTATACTGTCGCATCAATGCTGCACGATCTGACTGTCAAGATCAGGCCTCAGGATAAAGCAAAAATAAAGACAGTCGTCAAGCTTATAAAAGATTACGTAGATCTTAATAAAATCATCAGGGGGATCTGATATGGATGTGATTGCAGAGATACGCAAGAGAGCAAAGGCGAGAATAAAGAAAATAGCTTTACCTGAATACAAAGATAAAAGGGTCATCGAGGCGGTAAAGATCATTGAGCGCGAAAAAATAGCACAGCCTGTTTTTTTATCTCCTGATACAGTTGATAAACGCGAGAACGAAAGATATGCGGAAGAATATTACAACAGCCGCAAGAGCAAGGGCATCACGCCCGAGGATGCGCGAAAGACCTTCGAAGACCCGCTTTTTTACGGCGCGATGCTCACGCGCGACGGGAAAGTCGACGGATATGTCGCAGGCGCAAGCCACACGACAGCAGACGTCTGCCGCGCCGCGCTTTATTGCATCGGCGTTGACGAGCGGCTTATGACCGCCTGCAGTTCGTTCATCATGGCAATGCCGGAAAATCCCGCTGTTCCTGAAGGCGCTTTGATCTATGCTGATTGCGGGCTTATCCCGGACCCGACACCGAGACAGCTGGCGTGCATTGCTATTTCAGCGGCAGAGCTGGGTAAAAAAGTCCTGGATGCCGCCCCGCGCGTCGCGCTTCTAAGCTATTCCACAAAAGGCTCGGCAAAAGGCAAGATGATAGACCGCGTGACAGAGGCTTTGAAAATCCTGAAAGAAATGGCGCCGGATATACTTGCAGACGGAGAATTACAGTCGGATGCGGCGCTCATCCCTGAGGTAGCGAAAATCAAATGCCCTGACAGCCCTGTTGCGGGCAGAGCGAATATCCTGATATTCCCGAATCTTGAAGCAGGCAATATTTGTTATAAATTGACCGAGAGGCTCGCAGGCGCAAGAGCGCTGGGGCCGCTTTTGATGGGTTTCAAGCGGCCGTGCAGCGATCTTTCCCGCGGCTGCAGCGTCGAGGATGTAGTGGATTGCACTGCGGTCACGTCGATCCGCGCATGAGCTGGCTTGCAAAGCCCTGATTAGAGCCAGGTGTAAAATGAAAAGAGCTGTTTTTATAATCGCTCCTGTGAATTTCCGCGACGAAGAACTTTTTGAGACAAAGGAGATTGTCGAAAAGGCAGGCGTCAGCGTTACTATCGCCTGTTCTGTTAAAGGCACTGCAAAGGGCAAATTCGGATCTACGGCGCGGCCCGATATGCTTCTAAAAGACGTGAATGTCTCAGATTATGACGCTGTAGTGTTCATCGGAGGCGGCGGCGCTGCTATTTATCTCGACGATCCTGCAGCCCACAGGATAGCCCATGAAGCAATAAAGCAGAATAAGATACTGGGGGCTATTTGCATGGCGCCTGCGATACTCGCCCGCGCAGGAGTGCTTAAAGGCAAGAAAGCAACTGTGTTTCCCGATGATGCAAAAGAACTAACGATGCACGGAGCGACATATACGGGAAAAACAGTAGAAAAAGACGGACAAATCATCACAGGATGCGGGCCCGAGGCTGCAACTGAATTCGGCCAGGCGCTCGCAAAAGAACTTACAACAACGAGCTCGTGAGGTGAAATAATGATGAGGATCATGCTTAAATCCAAGATACACCGCGCAACAGTTACCGAAAGCAATCTTTACTATGAAGGCAGTATCACTATCGATGAAAATCTGCTTAAAGCCGCAAATATCCTTCCGAATGAAAAAGTGGAAGTGCTCAATATCAATAACGGCATCCGCATCGAGACATACGCGATAGCCGGCAGAAAGAATTCCGGCATCATCTGTATGAACGGGCCTGCCGCAAGGGGCGCATGCGTGGGCGACCAGGTCATAATCCTGGCTTACGCCAGCGTCAATGAAATAGAAGTGCAGTCCATTAAACCCAAGATAGTTAAAGTCAATGCCAGAAACCGAATTAAAAATTAGGGTAGTCGGGGATCCGGTTCTTCGCAAGAAAGCAAAAAAGGTCGCAAGGGTCTTGTCGCACCACCGCGATATTTTAAGCAAGATGTCGCGCATCATGTATGAGTCGTCGGGGATCGGACTTGCGGCACCTCAGGTGGGGATCGACGAGCAAATGATAGTCATGGACATCGGAAAAGGCCTTTATAAGCTTGTGAATCCGCGCATCGTAAAAAAAGAGGGCCGCCAGGCAATAGACGAAGGTTGTTTGAGCTGTCCGGGCGTTTCTGTCAAGGTCAAACGGGCAAAAAAGATAGTCGTGGAGGCGCTTGACGATGAAGGAAAGCCGGTTACCGTTGACGCGCAGGATCTTCTGGCGTGCGTCTGCCAGCACGAGATGGATCATCTTCTGGGAAAACTCATAATAGATTACGCACCTCTTTGGAAACGCATTTCAATGAGGAAGAAGCTCAAACTTAAACGGAATTTCTGATATATGAACAGCCGCCCGCCGTCCTGGCTCCGTCAGGAGATCCCGGATCAGTCAGTTCTTGAAAAGATCAGCGAAGTCAATGACGCCAAAGTCCACACCGTATGCCGGGAAGCGCATTGCCCGAACATGTGCAACTGCCTGAAAAACAAACAATTGACATTTCTCATACTCGGCGACACATGCACGCGGCGTTGTCTTTTTTGCGCGGTCCAGAAAAAAACCGAAGGCCTTATGCCCCCTGACATTAACGAGCCCGAGCGCATAGCGGCAATGGTGCAAAAATGGGATCTGCGCTATGCGGTCATAACGTCAGTCACCAGGGACGATCTTTTAGACGCGGGAGCAAAACATTTTTGCGATTGCATAAATGCCGTCCGCAGTTTGTCGGGCGGTCACAAGATAGAAGTGCTTGTGCCTGATTTTTTGGGCATGCAGGATTCTATAAAACAGGTAGTTGCCTGCCGGCCCGATGTGTTCGGACACAATATCGAAACCGTAAAGCGGCTTTACTGGGTGGTGCGGCCCGATGCAGATTACGCCAGGTCGCTTGAGGTCTTGAGATTCGCCAAGGAGTGCCGGCCTGAGATCATCACTAAATCATCGATAATGCTTGGCATGGGCGAAAACGAATACGATGTGTACGGCGCAATGGAAAACCTGCGCAACGCGCAGGTTGATATACTCACGCTCGGACAGTATCTCGCGCCGACAGAGGCGCATTATCCTGTGCAGGATTATATAACGCCCGGCCAGTTCCTGCACTATGAAAATATCGGCAGGCAGTTCGGTTTCAAAGCGGTGTATTCAGGCCCGCTTGTCAGAAGTTCGCTCGACGCAGAAAGGATATATAATTCAATACCATGTTAGACCTTATCATAATAGGAGCCGGCCCTGGCGGACTTACAGCAGGGTTGTATGCTGGAAGATACCGTCTTGATGCCGTGATACTTGAAAAATTAGTTCCGGGCGGCCAGATACTTATGTCGCCTGATATTCACAATTTTCCGGGATTTCCCGGAGGGATATCGACTCCCGAGCTTATCGACCGGTTGAAGAAGCAGGTAGAAGAAGTGGGAATAAATATAGAGGACGGCGAAGTCGTCAAGGTCGAGCCCTATGCGGCAGGCGGACATCCTGTTTTTACGGTGCACTGCGCTGACCGTAAACTTCAGAGTAAATCCGTTATCGTCGCAACAGGCGCATCGTGGAAACATCTCGGAGTTCCGGGCGAGGAAAAACTTGTAGGCAGGGGCGTTTCATATTGCGGCACATGCGATGGGCCGCTTTTCAGGAATAAAGAGATCGTTGTGGTCGGCGGCGGAGACCATGCTCTCGAAGACGCGCTTTATCTGACCACATACGCAAGCAAAGTAAGCCTTGTGCTCCGCAGGCAGGAATTCCGCGCCGCAAAGATTCTTGAGGAAAAAGTGCGCAATAATCCTAAGATAACGCTTGTGCTGGATTCTGTCGTCGAGGAAATCATCGGCGCGCCGAAAGTTGAAAAGGTGCGCCTTAAAAACGTCAAAACCGGC
>JALOQI010000056.1 GCA_025453435.1 Candidatus Omnitrophota bacterium | reverse complement strand
AAGGTCAGTGCATCCGTCTAAACCCTTTAATAAAAAAAGGAAGACAATGAATAAAGGATATCTTTGCCTCGTTTTGCACAGCCATCTGCCGTTCGTGCGCCATCCCGAGCACAATGATTTTCTTGAGGAAGACTGGCTTTACGAGGCTATTACAGAGACATATATTCCGCTCATATGGATGTACGAGAAGCTTCTGGAAGACGGTATAGATTTCAGGATCACCATGTCTCTGACGCCGACCCTCATCAGCATGCTTACGGACCCGCTATTACAGGAGCGCTATGTCAGGCATATCTCAAGCCTTATTGAGCTGGCCCATAAAGAGATAGAACGTACCACCTGGGAAGCCCAATTCCAGAGGCTTGCAATAATGTACGTGAACCATTTCATAAGGTCGAAGGAGACGTTTGAGAAGTATAACAGGAATCTGGTATCCGCGTTCAAATATTTCCAGGACCAGGGCAAGCTTGAGGTCATCACATGCGGGGCGACTCACGGATACTTTCCGCTTATGGACGTATGCCGGGATTCCGTAAAGGCTCAGTTAAAGACCGCTGTATCCCATTATGAAAAACATTTCGGCAGGAAACCGCGCGGAATATGGCTGCCCGAATGCGGTTATTATCCCGGGCAGGACGAGCTCTTGCGGGAGGTCGGGATAAAATATTTCTTTACCGATTCCCACGGCGTTTTGCACGGAACTCCGAGGCCAAAATACGGGGTGTTCGCGCCTGTTTACTGTAAAGGAACGGGCGTTGCCGCGTTCGGAAGGGACCTGGAATCCTCAAAGCAGGTATGGTCTTCTATAGAAGGTTACCCGGGCGACTATAATTACCGCGAATTTTACCGCGATATAGGGTTTGACCTCGAATACGATTATATAAAACCGTATATCCATCCCGATGGCGTAAGGATAAACACCGGGATCAAATATTACCGGATCACGGGCCCCAGCCTTGTGAAAGAGCCTTACATGCCTGAGTGGGCAAGGGATACAGCAGCCTCCCACGCCGGAAATTTCATGTTCAACCGCCAGAAACAGGTAGAGCATCTTTATGAAATGATCCAGAAGAAACCCATCATAGTATCGCCCTATGACGCAGAGTTATACGGCCACTGGTGGTATGAAGGCCCGCAGTGGCTGGAGTTTTTGATCCGCAAAATAGCCTGCGATCAGGATACCATAAAGCTCATAACTCCTTCGGAATACCTTGCTGAAAATCCCAGGAATCAGGTCATTACGCCTTCTCTTTCAAGCTGGGGATATAAAGGGTACAGCGAGATGTGGCTGCAGGGGTCCAACGACTGGATATACAGGCATTTGCACGAGGCGTCATACCGCATGTCGGAACTCGTGCATGAATTCCCTAATGCGAGCGGCGTCATGCGCCGGGCGCTGAACCAGGCCTTGCGGGAGCTGCTTCTTGCTCAGAGCTCCGACTGGGCGTTCATACTGGGGACAGGCACGCATACCTCGTATGCCGTCAAAAGGACTAAAGACCATTTATTGCAATTCAATCGGCTCTACGAAGATATCAAAACACATGCGATAGACGACGAGTGGCTCGGTGACGTCGAATCGCGCGATAACCTTTTTCCGGATATAGATTACCACTTTCACAGTTAACCAGAGGAGCGCCAGCGCAAAGAAATTACAAACATCCCGTTTGTAATTTTTTTGTATATACTAAGAAATTTACATGGACACCGCATACCCAAGGCATATAGCGATCATAATGGACGGCAACGGCCGATGGGCGAAACTCAGGCACTTGCCCCGGACCCTGGGCCACCGCGAAGGCATATTCCGCGTCAAAGAGATCGTCAAGGCCGCATCCGATCTGAAGATCGAAGCGCTGACTTTGTATGTTTTTTCTTGCGAGAACTGGTCCAGGCCCGAATCAGAGGTAAACACGCTCATGAAATTTTTGAGCATATATCTTGGCCGCGAAGTTTCCATGCTCTGCAAGAATAATATAAGGGTCAGGTTCATAGGCAGAAGGAAGCACTTGCCCCGGTCTGTCCTGGATAAAATAGAGCTTGTCGAGGAAAAAACAAAAGGTAACACGGGCCTGACGCTCGTGCTGGCTATAAATTACGGTTCGCGCCAGGAAATGCTTGACGCTGTTAAAGAGATCGTAAAAGACTGCGAAAAGGGTAAACTTTCTGCCGCTGATCTGACCGAAGAGTCGATATCCGGGTATCTCTATACGCAAGGCCTGCCGGACCCGGATCTATTGATACGGACAAGCGGAGAACAGCGCTTGAGCAATTTCCTGCTCTGGCAGCTTTCGTACGCCGAGCTCTATTTCACCAAAAAATACTGGCCGGATTTTAAAAAAGCCGATCTAATGGAGGCCCTGGAAGATTACGGAGGCCGCCTGCGAAGGTTCGGAGGCATTGATGTTGAGAAAAAGTGATGCGCTTACTAAACGCGTAATAAGTTCCGCGGTCCTGATCGCCGTTTGCGCTGCAGCCCTGTACAGCGATCTTATATTCGCGGCAACTGCGCTGGGCATAACCGCGCTCGGCCTTTATGAATTTTACGCCATGCTTGAGAAAAAAGGCATCAATATCTTTAAATATTTCGGCATCGGCATGGGCGTTATGATACCGGCATCGATTTTGTTCCAGTTCGAGCTTACAAAAGGATGGGAACTTCTGTTCATAGTCCTGGCGTTCTTATTCCTAATAATAATGCAGTTCAAGCGCAGGGAGAACCACGGGGCTATAGTCGGCATATCCACGACCATTTTCGGCATACTTTATATAGCCTGGTTTTTCAGCTTTGTTATAAAGATCAGGCTTTTGCCCGGCGGCACAGGCATGCTGATAGCGCTTCTGGTGATGACTAAAGCCGGCGACGTCGGCGCGTATCTTGTTGGAGCGAAGTTCGGCAAAACGCCTCTTATACCCAGGATCAGCCCTAAGAAGTCTGTGGAAGGTTCTTTAGGAGGCCTTGCGGCGAGCATAGCAGGCGGGCTTTTATCCCGGTTCCTGATGCCAGGTTCTTTTTCGATGTTCCACATGGCGCTTTTAGGCCTGTGCGTAGGCCTGCTAGCCCAGCTGGGGGATCTTTCTGAATCGCTGATGAAAAGGGATTGCGGCATAAAAGACTCTGCGGATGTCATCCCGGGTTTCGGGGGCATCCTTGACTTGATAGACAGCGTTTTATTCACCGCGCCGGTATTTTATTTCTATATTACGCTAAAAAATTTCTCTTTCTGATATGAAGCGCGTCGCTATACTCGGTTCAACCGGTTCGATAGGCACAAATGCCCTGGAGGTGATAAGGGCTCATGGAAAAGATTTCTGCGTTTTCGCTTTAAGCGCCTATTCGAACTCGGGGCTTCTTGAAAAGCAGGCTCAGATCTTTAAACCCGTGTTGACCAGCATCGGGGATGATCCGGAGAGGCTCAAGAATATCTGTCAGGATCCCCGGACGGATCATGTCCTGATAGCGATAAGCGGCAAAGCGGCGCTCCAACCGCTTTTGTGGGCTATCGATAAGAAAAAAGAGGTTTCGCTGGCCAACAAAGAATCGCTTGTCATGGCGGGCCCTCTGGTTATGGCGCGTGCGGCGGCTAAAGGCGTGCGGATCATACCTATAGACAGCGAGCAGTCGGCCATCTGGCAGTGCCTGCAGGGCCAGGACAAAACAAAGATTCGCAGGATATATCTGACTGCGTCAGGCGGGCCGTTCCGGGGCATGAAAAAGCACAGGCTAAAAAAGATCTCGGTAAAGGATGCTTTGCGCCACCCCCGCTGGAAAATGGGGCCGAAGATCACTATCGATTCGGCCACCCTTATGAATAAAGGGCTTGAAGTGATCGAGGCAATGCATTTGTTCGGAGTTACGGCGGATCAGATAGAGGTTCTGGTGCATCCTGAATCCGTCATCCATTCCATGGTCGAATTTACGGACGGCTCGGTAATGGCTCAGCTGTCAGTGACTGATATGCGTATACCTATTCAATATGCCCTTTCTTATCCAAAGCGGCTGGCCTGCGGCCTTGCGCAGGTGGATTTCGTAAAAATGGGCGCGCTTCATTTTGAAAAGCCCGATATGGATGCGTTCAAATGCCTGCCGCTGGCTTTTCGGGCAGCGCACGCTGCAGGCACAATGCCTGCTGTGCTGAATGCCTCAAACGACGTAGCTGTCGAAAAATTTGCAGGCGGCGTAATTCCGTTTACCGATATCCCCCACATCATTGAAAAGGTTATGGATAAACATAGACCGATAAAAGATCCTGATCTGGACGAGATCTTATCTGCCGATGCCTGGGCGCGAGCGCAGGCCGGAAGTATAATAGAAAGGTTATAATTATGACGTTTTTGATATTTTTTGTGATACTCAGCATACTGATAGTGGTGCATGAATTCGGGCATTTCATCGCCGCTAAAAAAGCCGGAGTGCGCGTCGAGGTTTTTTCCCTGGGATTCGGCAGAAAGATTTTCAGCCGCAAATCCGGCGATACCGAGTATGCTATTTCAGCCCTGCCATTCGGCGGATATATAAAAATGGCGGGCGATAATTCCGAGGAGGCTAAAGGCGCTCCTGATGAATACCTCCAGGCCTCGCTGTTCAAGCGCTTTCGCATAATATTCTTCGGGCCGCTGTTTAATTATCTGCTTGGCATACTTTTTTTCTGGATAGTGTTCATTGCCGGATATCCCAGGCTTTTGCCGGATGTGGGCAGCGTTATTGACGGTATGGGCGCGAAAAATGCAGGTATCCTGGCGGGAGACAC
>JALOQI010000055.1 GCA_025453435.1 Candidatus Omnitrophota bacterium | reverse complement strand
CCTTATATCAAATGGAACGAAAATTGGCGGCAGCTTCTGGCAGCAATGGTCAATAAAGTCAACGAACATGAGCACGGCGGTCTTGCGGCGGGCTATAAAGAACTGACAGGCCGGGCACCGGGCCAGATAAACAGCTTTATTGTAGAGCTCCCGATTGAATCGCTGGTGCTTACGGGTTATGATCTGAATGGCGGCGCTTATCAGCTTGACGGCGGCGAGGCACAGCGCGACGGCGGTTCTGAGCTAGAAGATGTCGCCGGCGTCGATTTTCGCGGTTTACCAGTAGGCGGACAGCCTGCTAATGTGCCGGTCATGGTGCCGCAATTAGAGAAACTTGCGCAATGCTCCAAGATGGTCGATATGGATAAAGAATGGCTGGCTATACAACGCGAAATGGCCGGCCGCAGCGTGCCGTATGAGAAAATCAAAGAGTACATAGCAGTCTGCATGAACAAACCAGGCTGCAGGAAACATCTGGATAAAGCGGCTGCCTGCCTTATTTCCATTTTAAGAATTGAGGAAGAACAGGCATTGCCGACGCGCAGCGAATTAAAAGATCTTCTAATCTGTTTAGGATAATAATAGGGCTGCCGGAACGGGTCTATCAACCTTGTAAACCAGCCCGAAAGTTCCTTCCTAACTTCCGGCGCCCTATTTTTTTAGCCCTCCTCGCAACCAATTTCAGCTGAACAATTTACATCGCGATAGTGTGGCACCTTCGGGAGCGTCCCCAAAAATAGCGAGATAATGCTTTTGGCTGCGTCTATTTGAGAAAGGAGGATGCTATGTTAGCTTTAACAAAGCAGGAGCGCGAGGTGGCGCTGTTTATCATTGTTGTTTTTTTAGCAGGGACGGCGATAAATTATATAGGCAAGCAGTCCGCGTCAATGCGGGTTGTATTTAAATTCGATCCCTCGTACGGGAAAGTGAATATCAATACCGCGGATAAGGATATTCTAAAGGAAATCCCCGGCGTAGGAGACACTCTCGCACAGCGCATTATAGATTTCCGCGCGGAAAACGGGCGGTTCGCGCAGATCGATGACTTGAGCAAGATCAAAGGCTTCAAGGGCGCGCGGTTCGAGCGCGTCAAAGACTCGATATCGGTTGAGTGATAGGCCAGAAGGGCGCGTGATCAATGAGAAGGCCGTTTGTATGGATAACTCTTTTTTTCAGTCTGGGCATCCTGTTCGCCTCCAGAGTGAACACGCCCATTTTTGCGCTTTTTTCACTCGCTGCGATTAGCTGCGCAGTATGCGCACTGCCCATGCTCGGCAACAAGGCGAAAAATCTCGCGTTTTTCTGTGCGGTGTTTTTCTGCGGTGCCGTATGCCTTGCGAATTATGACGCCCAACCCGGGAATCATTATCGAAATATCATGTCCTCGATCGCCGGAAGTCAGTGTATTGTAAGCGGCAGGATAGCAGGCAGCATAAAAGAAGAGAATAGCAGGTGCTCGTATATAATTTCGGCAAAGCGCATAACCTGCGGGAGTTATTATTATGGCTGCAGCGGAGATCTTCTTGTAATTCAGAACGGCCGATCAACCGTAGAACCGGGCCGGACTGTCGAAGCGACAGGCACAATAGGCTGTTTCCCGAAATTCGGCGCATCCGGCCGGAAGAGCCTCGGCGAGTATTATCGTCAGAAAAATATTCTTGCTGTCCTGCGCGTCAAATCCGCTTACAGGACGCGGCAGCTAAAACAAAAAGGCGTGCCCGGAATTACAACGATATGCGCCCGGGCGTCCGAAAACCTCAGACGCACGATCAGTTTGTATTTGCCCCGCCTTCCGGCGGCTGTCATGAAAGCGATGCTGTTAGGATATAAATCCGAAATCCCGAAAAGTGTATATAATGACATGATCAAATCCGGCACTGTGCATATTCTTGTGGTCAGCGGATTCAATGTCGGCGTTGTCGCGGGAATCCTGGCGCTGGTTTTAAAGGTCCTGCGGATAAACCGCATGATGCGGCTTATTATAATCATCCCGGGGCTTGTGTTCTACTGTCTTATGACAGGCGCTTCGCCTCCCGTTGTTAGAGCAACCATAATGGGCATCTTTTTCTTTTTGAGCTGGTATTTGCAAAGGGATCCGGATATATTCCAGGCGCTGTGCATTTCGGCATTTGCCATGCTTGCTGTCAGGCCCAGTGAATTATTTGATGCAAGCTTTCAGCTGTCATTCGCGAGCGTATTCTCGATATGCTGTCTATCCCCGCGCATAGAGCGCTTTTGCAGGATAGAGCGTATTCCTGTGATTGCGCTGAGAAGGGCTGTCAGCCTGGTGTGTGTTTCTCTGGCAGCCTGGACAGGCACTTCTGGTTTTATTGCGTATTATTTCAGGATAATAGCTCCGGTTACGGTCCTGGCAAACATATTAATACCTGTTCTGGCATCCCTTATAACTCTTTGCGGCATAGGTCTGGCGGCCTCAGGATATCTATGTCCTTATATTGCAATTAGTTTTGCGTCTGTCAGCGAGTTTTTAATTGTGTTGATGATACGGCTTAACAGCCTGTTCATTAACTTTCCCGGAGCTTACTTCAGGCTGCCTTAATACATTTGACAAAACCAGGCCCTTATGTTAAAGTACTTATACTATGAAGACGTTTATTATAACCCTTGCCGCCTTTTTTATTTTACTGAGCGCTCCGTGCCACGCCTATTGGATCTGGACGCCTAAAACAGGCAAGTTCGTAAATCCCAAGACCGAGGTCAAATCGACTCCCAAGGACCAGCTTGAATTCGCAACGAGCCTTTATGACAGCAAGAGCTATGAAGAGGCTAAAAAGGAGTTCAGGAAGCTTATAAAGAACTATCCCAAGGCAGTAGAGGCAGCCGAAGCGCAGTATTACCTTGGAGCTATAGAAGCGAGGCAAGGCAACCTTTACGAAGCCTTCCTGGCATATCAGAAGGTTATTGATAAATACCCGTTCTCCGAGCGCATTGGCGAGATCAACGAGCTTGAGTTCAAGATAGGCGAAGAGTTCATGGCAGGCTCGAAGCGCAAGGCATTGGGTATAACCCTCCCCGTGGATAACCCTTCAATCGAGATCTTCACAAAGGTTGTGGAGAACTCAACATACGGCCCGCTTGCGCCAAAGGCCCAGTATAAGCTTGGCCTGGTTTTAAAAAGCCTGGAGAGATACTACGAAGCTGAAGAGGCTTTCAGCAAAGTGATCACCAGCTATCCTGACAGCGAATGGGTGGAGCCTGCGAAATTCCAGCTGGCTGTCACAAGGGCGAGCGTTTCGAAATCATCGGCGTATGACCAGGGCGCAACGCGCGAGGCTAAGCAGAAGTTCCAGGAATTCGTTCAAGAACATCCCGATGCGATACTTACGCCTGAAGCGGAGAAGCATATAGAGGAATTAAGCACCAAAGAAGCAGAAAGCTCATTTAACGCGGGCGTTTTTTATGAAAAGCAAAAAGCCTGGGAATCTGCAAGGATATACTACGAGGATGTAATCAATAATTATCCTGATTCGGACTGGGCCGCTAAATCTGCAAGCAGGCTGTCGGCAATGGAAAAGAGGATGCGCAAATGATCGCGGATAAAATTATGATGCGCCTTGTAGCTGTTGCGGCGCTGGCTGTTTTTGCAGTTACGGGATGCGGATATACGACCAGGTCTATGTTTGCAACAAAGTACAGCATGATCCATGTGCCGCCGTTTACAAGCCTCATCGACATCACCAGGGAGTCGGATGTAGGGAATAAATACAAGATCTACAGGCCTGGTCTCGAAACTGATATCACAAAGACCTTGACCAATAAGTTCCTTTTTGACGGCAATCTCAAGCCCGGCTCAGCGGAGAAATCCGACCTTGAACTAAGGGGGCAGCTTGTCGAATTCAGAAGAGACCCGTTGCGTTACAGGGCCAATGACGACGTGGACGAATACAGGCTTAACCTCGTAGTGGATATCAGCCTGTGGGACATCAAAGAGAACAAACAGCTCTGGGAAGAAAAAGGCTTCACAGGCGATACTACGTATTTCCCCGCACAAAAATCTGAAGAAACAGCGGTCAGGGACGCCCTCAGCGATCTGGCCCGCAGGATAGTCGCCCGCGTCGTGGAAGAATGGTAAAGAAAGACTGCATATATCTCGTAACAGGCCAGGATGCTCCCGCCAAAGACAAAGCGATCCAAGAGATCAAATCCAAATATCTGTCAGCTTTGACGCAACAGTTCAATCTCGACACTGTGTATGCCAAAGATCTTGCCCTTGAGGATCTTCAGGAGAAATTAAAATATATCCCTGTTTCATCGGGCCGCAGGATGGTGGTTGTTAAACAGGCCTCATCGCTTAAAAAAGATATTAAGGATTATTTGAAAGATTATGTACAAGCTCCGAACCCTGCTGTTATCCTGGTCTTGGAGATGGAGGAGTTTGACAGAAAATGCGCGTTTACCATTGCGGTCAGCCCAAGCGCGACTGTTCTGCAGTTCAGGCAGGAAGCGCACAAAAGCTCGTTCGCGCTGGCTGACGAAATACGGTTCGGCCGGCCGGCTTCCAGCCTGAAGGAACTTCACGGCCTGCTCAAAAAAGGCCAGAAACCCGAATTCATACTCGGCGGCCTGCGATCGGGCCTTTCAAGGAATTCATCGGACCTGGCCTATATGCGTAAACTCAATAAACTGCTTCTGGAATGCGATCTGGCAATAAAAAGCAGTACGCTCAAGCCGTCATTCGCGCTTGAGCGTCTGGTGGTAAGCCTATGCAGCTTTAAGCATGCGTTTCGCTAGGCGGGATTTGTTGCG
>JALOQI010000054.1 GCA_025453435.1 Candidatus Omnitrophota bacterium | reverse complement strand
ACTCCTGCATGCGCGCAAGATCTTCTTCGGTCGCTACGAATTCGGTCCAGAGCTTCTTTCCCTCGATTTCGGCTTTTGAAAAACCCGAGACCTGTTCGAATTCCGTGTTAGCGAGCGATATCGTCTTGTCCTCTTCGAATATAGCGGTCGCCGTGCCCGTTGTCTCGAAAATAACCCTGTATTTGTCCTCGTTCTCCCTCAGAACGACTTCGACCTCCATGCGTTTGATATCTATCATATGAAGGGAAAGGGCGTTCTCCCATATCAGAAGCGTAAATACCACTATCGTGATCATCGTCAACAGGGATATTCCGAGTGATACGTCGTAAAAGTTATTCCTAAGGCCCGTTATCGCAAGCCAGCTCAGCATTACAGGCACGCATATGACCAGAAGGAGCATCCTTCGGGCCATCATGCCTCCCTCGGTGTTGCTGCTGACTACCGACATGAGCCCGCAGTCAAGCCTGGCCAGAAACGCGGCAAGGCACACGAGGATGAAATTGACCGCAGTGTTCAAGGCCATGGGCTTGAACGGCTTGAAATTATAAAGATCAGGCGTATTCAATACGTATCCGACGATCGTCATAAGCCCCAGTATCCCTACAAGAAGAATTATAGACTCGACGATCCCGGAATTTCTGCAGCTGCGCACGCCCAGCATCAAAATAGCAATGCCCGCAAGCGTAAAGTTGACCGCTGAAACAGGCGACATCCTTCCGGGGAAAGGTATCGCGTATGCCTGCACGGCTTTTGCGAAAAGCACGCTGTCGATGCCCAGATTCAAGCCGCTTATATATTGGGCCAGGGTCAAACCGCCGACTGCGATAACGGCGCCCGCGCAGGCAACTCTCACCCTTGCTGCAAGCGCGGTATGCCTGGTCAGGTTCAAAAGGCTTATTGACAATAAAATAAAACAGATAGAGGTGTTTGGCGTCATCGGCACCAGATTTGGCAGGACGCTCTTAAGATACGGGGAGGAAAATATCCAGCCTGATAAAGACAGAAAGGCGATACTTAAAATAATAAAGCTTGCTGCGTTGGAGAGGACAGGAAAGATCCTGGTAAGCCGGCTGTTGGCATGGTCTATCATGCATCACCATTCGTTAGATATTCGCGCGTATAGTATCATACGGCTATAGGCGCGTCAACGTTTTTTATATGACGAGCATCGCGTCGCCGTAGCTGTAAAACCTGTATTTTTTCTCGATTGCCTGCGAATAAGCCTTTCGCGCCAGCTCCATGCCTGCGAAAGCGCATACAAGCATGTAAAGGGTCGTTGCGGGAAGATGAAAATTGGTCAAAAGGCCGCTGACCAGTTTAAATTCATAGCCGGGGTAGATAAAAAGGTCTGTCTGCCCTTGAGTCCTGCCGGCCGCAAAACTTTCAAGCGTCCTGCAGCTGGTCGTTCCTACGGCAATTATCCTTGAATTTTCTTTCTTGTGCCGCTCGATGGCTTCGAGCGTTTCCAGCGGGATGGTAAAATATTCATGATCCATGACATGTTCTGTTATGTCGTCGCAGGTTACGGGCTTAAACGTGCCCGTGCCTACATGCAGGGTCAAATAAGCCGTATCCACGCCTTTTTTTTCCAAACGCCGTAAAAGCTCGGGCGTAAAATGCAATCCCGCCGTCGGAGAAGCGACAGAGCCGGGCGAAGCGGCGTAAACTGTCTGGTAATATTGGGCGTCGGAAGCTTCGACGGGCCGCTTTATATACGGAGGCAGGGGGATCTCTCCGGCTGCGTAGACCGCATCGATACTATCGGCTTCAAAAGTGAACTCATCCTGCTTTGTAAGCGTGCCCGTAAGACCGTTCGCTCCGAGACATATTTTTTCTCCGATCTTGACGCGGCCGGGCCTGAGCATAACCTCAAAAGTCAGATCTTTAATTCGGCGCAGGATAAAAATCTCTACTTTGCCCCCTGTTTTGCGAAATCCTCTGAGACGGCACGTTAAAACTTTTGTATCATTAAGGACCAGCAGGTCTTCAGGCCGCAGGATCCTCTCGATATCCCTGAAAATCCCGTGCTCTATGGTTTTTCCGGTTCTGTCGACGACAAGAAGCCTGCATTCATCGCGCTTCTGGGCAGGATACTGGGCTATCAATTCAGACGGCAGATCATACTGAAAATCAGAAAGTCTCATAGATCCCTCTTTTGACTGTAAATATTGTCAACAGCGCTCCCCGGGTAATAAAAGAGAAGTATTTCCCGGGTCGAAAATCCGGCCTTTGCCTGAAAATATGCGCCCCACTGGCAAAGCCCGGCGCCATGGCCCCATCCCAGGCCTGAAAGATGCAGACGTTTGTTACGGATATCCACGGAGAAATTGGCGCTTTTGACCACATCGGGCCCGAGTATCTGCCTGAAATCCTTGGCTGAAATATTTTTTCCGCCATTTTCGCCTGTAAGCGATAATTCCGCCACCCTGCCGGAAGCGTCCAGCCCGAGTATTGCCGCGCCTTTCAAAGTGCCTGTGATAATCTTTGACCTGCTCAGTTTTACGCCCGCGTCCTTTAGAGGTATTACTGCTTTCCAGCTGTAGTGAGGAGATTGCCTGCAGTAAATACACTCGACCCCTTTCAGAGGCTCGATATCAATATCCCACAGCACTGATGCGTCCTGCGTACGGCCGCCGCAGGTAGAATGATAAAATGCAGGAAATATCTTTCCTTTATATGTCAGCACGTCGCCGGCTGTCTCATCGACCGCATCGCTTATCCTGTATCTAGCGGCCTGCGTGCCGCCGTAGACCTGAGAATAGACATCGCCGGTCAGGTCGTAGTCCCTGTGCGCGTTCTCGCGCATCTGATAAAACGCATAACTACGGAATACTATCGCCTGGGCCGCGAGCATGCTCGAAGGCCAGTAATGCGAGATCTCCCGCACGGCTATACCTTTTATATAATCTTCAAGGGGCAGATAATTTACGAGAGTGATTGCCTTTTTTTTGCGCAGGATACAGAGGCTGCCGTGATACCTGCGGTTATTTACATACAAGGAATCTGCCTGATCTACTGATATCGCGATCTTTTCCTGCGCGTACTCCCCTGCGTCCAAAAATATTCTGTCTTTAAAAACATCGACAAAACCCCGGAGGTCTTTTGAAGCCCGCAAGACGTTGCCCGTCTGCGGGTCTATTATTTTATAATTACCGTCTACGCGGATCCCGGCCTTATCCGCGTCCTGCAGGATCGCGACGCGTATTATATTTTCATCAATGCAATAGGCTTCGCCCGCACAATAAGATGACACGAGAAAGCAAGCGGATAGAATGGGGACTGCGAGACGAATCATCGGAGGGAGTGATTCCGGGAAGGTCATTCGAACAACTGGCCCTGTTTTTCTTTTGGCTTGAGGCCGAGATGGCTGTAAGCGAGTTTCGACGCTACCCTGCCCCTTGCCGTGCGCTTCAAGTATCCGGCTTTCAAAAGATACGGCTCGACGGTATCCACCAGCGTATCGACTTCTTCATTGAGGCTTGCCGCAAGGGATTCCACGCCGACCGGCCCGCCGTCAAACGACTGGACTATAAGCTTGAGCACTTTCCTGTCGAGCTCGTCAAGGCCTGACCTGTCAGTGCCCAGGTCATCCAGGGCCTTTGCGCTGAATTGGGCATCTATCTTTTTTATTTCCCCGACCTGCGCGTGATCCCTTACCCTGCGCAGAAGACGGTTTGCGATCCGGGGGGTTCCCCGGGCGCGGCGTCCTATCTCAAGGCATGCGGCCTCGTCGATTTCTATCGACAAAAGCTTCGCGGAACGGGCCACCACAAGGGCAAGGTCCTCTACGCTGTAAAAATCCAGGTGATAGAATATTCCGAACCTCGAGCGCAAAGGCGAAGTCAACAGCCCCGAGCGCGTGGTTGCCCCTATGAGAGTAAAAGGCTTAAGATGGAATTTTATGGTCTTGGCATAAGGCCCTTTATCTATCACGAAATCTATCTCGAAGTTTTCCATAGCCGGATACAGGAATTCTTCGACGATCTTGGAAAGCCTGTGGATCTCGTCGATAAAAAGCACATCGCCTTTTTCAAGATTGGTGAGTATTCCTATCAGGTCTCCGGCGCGCTCGATAGCAGGCCCCGAGGTCACCGTTATTTTGGCGTGCATCTCAGAAGCTATAATATGCGAAAGACAGGTTTTCCCGAGCCCCGGAGGCCCGGAAAAAAGAACGTGTTCCAGAGGCTCTTTGCGCTGGCGCGCCGCAGTAATGCAGACCTTAAGGTTGGAAAGTATATCCTTCTGGCCGATGAACTCGGCAAGCTTGTTGGGCCTCAAGGATAAGTTGAGTACTTTATCCTCGTCAGTTTCCTGTTCCTGCCTCAGAGGGCTGATCATCTCCGGAGGCAGTTTCTGATTCTTTAGATGGTTCATATGGGATTATATTATCGGCATTGCGCAGCATCTCGATCGAGCCGAAAGGCTCTTTCTGCAGACACACGACCTCTTTCATGCGCACAAGCTCCAGCACCGCCAGGAACGTCACTATGATCTCAACCTTTCCGGCTGCCTTGGAAAAAAGCTCAGAAAGCTCGATAGACGGCCGCAGCAAAAGATCATGAAGTATTTCATGGACCTTTTCCTCGACAGTATATTCATCCTTTATTACGCTGTAAAAAAGATCCCTGGGGGTATCGCGCACAGCCCTCGAAAACGCTGATATAAGATCGAATATGCTGGATTCGAAATACTGGGCCGACGGAGGGCCTTCGGGGATATCCTTCTCCAGCGCCCGCGGCCTTTTGAATATATCCTGCTGGTCTGTTTCTTTCTGGCGGAGCTCCTGCGCTATCTGCTTGAAACGCTCGTATTCAAGAAGCTGTTTCACAAGTTCTGAACGCGGATCTTCTTCCTCCTGAGGCTGATCTGTTTCAGGCGCAGGAAGGAGCATCTTGGATTTTATCTGCATTAA
>JALOQI010000053.1 GCA_025453435.1 Candidatus Omnitrophota bacterium | reverse complement strand
AAAATCAAATAAAAAAAGGGGGAAAAAGGGGTCAGACACAATTAATTGTTAATAACTCTGTGCATAACTTATCCACAGGTTTATCCACAATTAATTGTGTCTGACCCCTTTTTTTAGCTGCGAAGGATTACCAGGATCGCGGAATGCGGGACTATTATGAGTTTTTTGTTCTCAAACGTAATCTCTATGCCGGAACTGCGAAGAAATATGCAGTAATCTCCCTCTTTTGCCTGCAGGGGGAAATATTTCTTTTCCAGTTGAGGCGACTGCCAGGCTTCAGCTTCAAGGTCTTCGGGACTGGGCATAGGATACCCAGGCCCGACCTTGAGAATTGTTCCGGACTGAACCTTTTCCTTCTCTTTGATGCCCTGAGGAAGATAAAGCCCTGTCTCTGTTCTTTCATCCTCGGTATCGGGTTTAATCAGTACCCTATCACCGACGATAATTAATTCCCGTTCCACAGTTCCCCCTAACTACTGACTACTGACTACTGACTACTAACTACTAAAACCTATCTACCCACTCCAACTATCCTTCTATACATACCTTAGGCACGTCCTTTAACGCGCGCTTTATCTCCGCAGCCGGATACGAATAATTCGTAAGCTCTCCTGCAAGGTATCTGTCATACGAGCCCAGGTCCAGGAATCCATGGCCGCTCAAGTTGAACACGATGCATTTGCCTTTCGGCGCTCTTTTTGCGACATCGATCGCCGCTTTGATTGCATGAGCGCTTTCAGGCGCCGGGATCGTGCCTTCGGTCTGCGCAAAAAGGATCGCTGCCTTGAAAACGTCAAGCTGTTCGCAGGACGCAGTATCCACCAGTTTTTTAGCGACAAGAGCGCTGATAATGGGCGAACAACCGTGATACCTCAACCCGCCCGCATGTATCCCAGGCGGCATAAATGTGTGGCCGAGGGTGAACATCTTCAAAAGCGGGGTGAGCTTTTCAGTATCGCCGAAATCGTATTCGTATTCCCCTTTTGTAAGGCTCGGGCACGCTGAAGGCTCGACCGCGATTATCTTCAGATCTTTGCGCTTAAGCTTATCCGTAATGAACGGCAGCGCAAAACCTCCGAAGTTGCTCCCGCCGCCGACACAGGCTACAAGATAATCCGGCTTTTCCCCTGCAAGCTTCAACTGCTTCTTCAATTCAAGTCCGATCACTGTCTGGTGCAGAAGAACATGATTGAGCACGCTGCCTAGAGCATAGTTGGTATCTTTGTGTTTAGCGGCGTCTTCAACAGCTTCTGAAATAGCTCCGCCCAGAGATCCCTGAGAATGAGGGTCTACCTTTAGCATCGCGCGGCCCGAATTAGTGAGGTTCGACGGAGACGCTATTACCTCAGAGCCCCAGATATGCATCAGCGACCTGCGGAAAGGCTTCTGATGATAACTCACCTTGACCATATACACGCGGCACTTTAGTTTAAAAATATTGCATGCAAAACTAAGAGCAGAACCCCACTGGCCTGCGCCTGTCTCGGTCGTCAAACAGGACATCCCCGCTTTTTTATTGTAATACGCCTGAGCGATTGCGGTATTGGGTTTATGGCTTCCTGCCGGAGACACGCTTTCATCCTTATAATATATGCGCGCCTTGGTCTTGAGCGCTTTTTCCAGCCTGATCGCGCGCTTCAAAGGCGTAGGCCTCCAGATGCGGTAGATATCCAGGACTTCCGACGGAATATCTATCCATCTGTCAGGAGACATCTCCTGTTTGATAAGCTCCATAGGAAATATGTGGCTAAGATCTGAAGGCTGAAGCGGCTTTAATGTGCCCGGATGTATCGGCGGCGGCATTTTAAACGGCAGATCAGCCAGAACGTTATACCATGCCTGCGGTATCTCTTTTTCCGATAATGTAAACCTTGTAGCATCCATTCGCATCCTCCTTTTTTACTCCCTGCCTGAAGATTCAATCATCTTCTTAAGGACAGTCGTGTATTTTTTATCCTGGAGCTCATCCAGGTCAAGCGGCATGGTCAGCGACCAGTTTTTGTCCGCGACGGTGCCTGGCGTATTTATGCGGAATTGATACGGGTCTCCTGCGAACGCCTCAAAAACGTATTGAACATCCGTGATAAGATTTATGCAGAATATCGACGCAGTGTCCAGATTGAACTTCATTATCGCGTTTATCAGCGTCTTATCGGCCTTTTCCTTCATATTGCCCTTCATCCCGAGTATCTTCCAGAGCTTCTCTTTTTCTTTATACGAATTCTCGTAAAGGTCAATGACCTGCCAGAGCTGATCCTTGTTCCTGCCGAGTATAGGCATAAGGTTATCGGCCGAGTCGAGCGTATCCAGCCAGCGCAGCCTGCCGTGGAGCGAACGCTTCGGATCAAATAGAAGCTTTTTTGCTGCAGCAGCTTCGATCCCAAGGCCCTGGCATATTCTTTCAAACAGGCCTTCGTCTATCGTTCCCGCCTCGTTCTCCCACCACGCAGGCCAGTTGGTCGTATCGTGAGTGGAAAGCATGGACACCGCGAGCTGGCGGTATTCCGACGGAGCAGAAAAATCGTGTTTGACCTTCCAATCCTTGATCCACCTTTGCACGTCATTGCCCGGGATCTTCAGTTCTTTGAGCAGCTTTACGCAAGCGGGCGGAATAGTGCCCAGGTCCTCGGCGCACAAAAGCATATCGGTGTTCTTGAGCATGAACGAAAGTATCCGTCTGCCGTGCGATTCCCATTCTTTTTCGTCCCGCGGGTCGAAAAAGCCGTTGAGGCCTTTGTTCTCTTGGGCGTCATTGTAAGGTATTGACCATATGCGCAATAGACCTACAACATGATCGATGCGGAGGATATCGTAAAAATTCTGTGCATAAACCAATTTCTGGCGCAGGTATTCTCCCCCGTCGTCGAATATCCTGTCCCACTCATATGTAGGCGTGCCCCAGCGCTGGCCCTTTGCGCAGTACATATCGGGAGGAGCGCCTGCGACAAAATCAAGCTTGAAATAATCAGGATGCGCCCACACGTCTGCGCTGTCGCGCGAAACGAGTATCGGCAGATCTCCCTTGATCAAGACCGATTTGTTCCGTGCGTACGCTTTGACATCAGTGAACTGCTCGTAGAGCTTCCACTGCAGCCACATCTGAAAATCCAGTTCCTGCGCGTGATCGCTCGCGACTTTTTTCAATGCGGACGGGTCACGTTTCTTATATTGCTCCTGCCAATCCCACCAGGCTTTTCCCTGATGCGCGGATTTGAGATAATTAAACAGAGCAAAATCCTGCAGCCAGTAGCTGTTTGTATCTATGAATTTTCTGAAACCCGCTGTCTTTGCGGCTTTGCCCTCGGAAAATATCTTCCAAAGGATATCGAGCTTCTCCGGCTTTATGCTGTAATCCACATACGATTTTATAGCCGGGAACTCTTTCTTTAATTCGGTTATCAGGCCGGCTGTCTCGGGTTTATCCGCCTGCACGATATCCTCAAGCCTCAGATACATGGGCTCCAGGGCGAACGAACTCACCGAATCATAGGGGCAGAACAGCGGCCCGACCTCGTTCATCGGCAGAAGCTGAAGGATAGAATTGCCGCTTTTTGCGCAAAAGTCTATCAATAGCCTTATATCGGCAATGTCGCCGATGCCTGTGCTTTTCGACGAGTAAACTGAAAACAAAGGCACCAGTATCCCTGCGCGCTTATGCGCACCTATAGCCTTCCATTTGCTGTCAGCTTCCCTGCTGTCCTGCGCCGTCAATTGTTCCTCTGCGTTCATATAGTCTCCGTGGCGGTTATATATGCAATATGTCCCTCGCATTTTGCGAAAGGATCATTTCTTTCTGTTTAGCGCTAATGCCTAATTTATCGATATAGTCCAGGTCTTTCTTCTGGTTGAAAAAAGGAAAATCCGTTCCGAAAACCACCCTGTCCTGGCGGTGGTGCTTAAGCAGATACCGCGCGTCGTCGTCTGAAATAAACCCGAATGAAGCTGATGTATCCAGATAAATATCAGTGCCCAAAAGCGTCTGCTTTACCTCTTCCCACTGCCTGAAACCCCCCAGATGCGCCGCGATCATCGTCATTCCGGGGAACTTTTTCTTGATAGTCAACAGCCTCTTGGGCGTCGCCCTGATCACCATCTGAGGCGCAAGCTCGTCGCCCGAGTGGAAAAGGACCGGCACGCCTTCTTTTTCTATGGCCTCATATATCGGGAACACCGATTCGTCATCGCAAAAGAACGACTGGAAACTCGGCTGGAACTTTATGCCGCTGGCATGTTTTTTTATGCGCTTTAGTTCAGTCTTCCAGTCTTTATATTCAGGGTGCAGAGACGCGAAGACCTTCAGCCGGCCGCTTGCCACCGAAAACAGCCAGTTGTTTATCGATACGACCTGCTCCGGCCGCGACGCTACCGCACAGATAACGCTGACATCCACGCAGTTTCTGTCCATGTACTCAAGCAAAGTCGCGGTAGTAGGGTCTCCGACGCACTTGACAGTGTAGTAACTTTCAAGGCTTTCCCGGGCTTTTTGCGAGACCTTTTCGGGCCAGGCGTGAGTATGTATATCAATGACCATAAAGTGACAGCCTTAAAACTCGTGCAGCTCCTCATCCAGCAGTTCGAATCCGTTTTTCTTAAGTATCTTTTTTATCTCATCCGGCTTTTTTACCTCGACGCAAAACACCGCTTGTTTGCCGGATCCGATGACGAATCCGTACGCGTCAAGGACGTTGACCTTGTGCGTGTACAGAAGATCAGCAAGTTTAAGGAATGACCCCGGTTTGTCCTTTAACGCGATCGCCAAAATATCTTTGAGCGCGCATGCAAAACCTTTGTCCTGCAAAGCCAGAAGCGCGTCATTAGGCTTGTTCACGATCAGTTTCATAAGCCCGAACTCGCCCCTGTCCTGCAAAGTCATTGTGCGTACGTTGATCTTTTTGTCCGAAAGGACCTCTGCGACAGACCTGAGCCTGCCGGGCCTGTTCTCTACAAAAACATTGAGTTC
>JALOQI010000052.1 GCA_025453435.1 Candidatus Omnitrophota bacterium | reverse complement strand
CAAAAGACCTGATTCCATCATAACCTCCTGTGAGTGATTGATAGGGTTAGAGATACCTCTGATGCGAGTTCCGCAGCGAGCCCCACAGGGCGAGCGAGGATGTTTGAGCAGCAGAGGTATCTCTAACCCTGATTTATTCTTGCAGCGGGTTATATTCGATCCCGCTCCATGAAACCCCCGCGTGCCCCGAAAACTCAAGTATGTTCAGCCTGACCCCGTGCACCAGAACGGACATCGGGCCCATAACAAGGTTCAATGCATGGCCGATGGATACTATCGCGACAGCCGCAACAACATTACCGCTGGACGCTGCCATTGTATTAGTAGCGTCGGCGATCGCAACTCCTGCCATGCCTACTGCAAAAAGCCTGATATATGAAACCACGTCAGTGAAGCTGTTCACCAAACTCAGGGCTATGGTCCCCAGCCCTTCGCCTACGGTCTTTAATATATTTCTTTGAGGATTTGTGAAAAATACAACAAGCCCTATGCCGCTAAAAAGTAACGGTTTGCCGAACCACGGGAATGGATCGCTTAAAATAAGCGTCCGGGCAAGGAAAAATGCAGCCCAGACTATCAGAAGCCACCCGAGATCGGCGAACGCAGGCATTGAAGGCAGCTTCAGTATCGTCCTCCATCCGTGCGCTATGGATAAATGCACTGCGCCCAGAAAAAAACAAAGCGCCTGGAAGAACTTGGCGTCATTGAGCGCCGGAGCGATCCCCTTGATCCCGGAATTCAAAAGCCACTCCTGGCCGAAAAAAGACCCGCTCAATATTCCCCAGGCAACCGCGCAGCTGCTTAAAATATACAACAACTTCGTTGTGCTCGCATTTTTCCGGCCCAATTTCCTGCGCAAAACAAAATGCGTCAAAAGCAGATACGCCAAACCATAACCGGCGTCTCCTATCAGAATGCCGAAGAATATGCTGAAGAATATAAGGAATGTCCAGCTGACATCCAGCTCCCTGTATCCGGGCGTAATGCCTAAAAAACCTAATAGAGGCCTTATAACAGAAACCCATTTCGGAGGGCGAAGCAAAGTAGGCGCCTGATCTTCTTCAGACGGGTCCTGAATCGAAATACCCCAGCTGTAAGCACGGGCAGAGTCCTGCAATTTTGTTACCGCATCGACCGGTGCATAGCCTGCCAGATAAACCAGGGCGCCGGAACCGGCCATGCCCTGCAGGGTTTTCTGGAATTCCAGCTCTTTTTCCAGGATTTTCTTCTGCCGCAGAATCTCATCGCAATGATCCTGGTGTTTGCGCAGATCCTGGATCAATATATTTTCTACATCTTTATCCTGCGCCAGCCTGCTGCGCATTGCGCTCAAAGATACCTTGGGGGGCGATATTTCTTTCCAGGGTATTTCTGATCTTTGGCGCGAAACAATAACGCAATTCGCTATGCCTCCCCGGGCAGAGATCTTTTTTACAATAAAACCTTCGGGCAACGCCTTTATCTCGTTTTCGGGTATCTCAAAAAAACGGATATAAATATGTTTATCCGCTAAATCGGTTATTTGAGCCGGATCAAAGTCTCCCCATTTCTCCCAGTCGGACATTTTATTTTTCAGCGAGTGAGAATATTCACGCAGCTGATCCAGGCGTTTATCCAGATCAATTATATGACGGCCGGCGAGCTTCCAGTCAGATACCGTTTTTTGAGGCATTTTTTCTTTTCCCGGACAGTAACGCGATAAAACTTCCAGCGAAAGAGAGGCTATTCCTATATCTTCTTCAATGCCCGCTATATCTTTGCTGTGCGGCAGCTTCTGATGTTCAACGTGCATTAGCCCGAGCTTGCGCAATTGGTTTACGGTGCTTTGCGCATCTTTTGGCTGGCACACGATCCAAACCTTTTTCATCTTTACTATCATGCGGCTGCCTCTATAGCTTCAAGCTCTTCGATCTTGCGTTTAGCCGTCTTACATCTTCCTACGGCATTGGCCATCTGGTCTCCTATATATATCTTGATCAGACGGATTGCCTCGAGGGCTTCGGGGATTTTCACCTTCTCGAAAAGATTCACCCTTTGCGCGGTAATGCGCAGTTCACGCCTCAGGCTTTCTATGCCTGCGCGCATAACCTTTATCTCCTCCTGCAGGGAAACAAGCTCTCTTAAAAAATCTATTGCGACATCGACCCATGCAGGCACTGCGAACAGGTCATACTCGGCCGGCGGAAATCGCGCTTGCTCAAAAACAGCCAGGTCTACGCCTGCGATGTTTTTGGAACCCAGCACTACCTGCGAAGGGACAATGCATTGTTTTATAGTAGCCTGCCCTTCTATCAAAAGCCCTGCCCATGCTTGCGCCGCGATTTTTTTAGTATTTGCCAGCCGAAGTTTTTCGTCAAGAGCCGCACTCCACCGCAGGACCTCCATCTGCAGCTGCTGTTTTTTCAGCTGAAGCGTAGGCAGATACCTCTGAAACTGCTTTAAGCTGTCGCGCTGTTTTTTTAATTCGCCTTTGGTGAGTTTTATTTTTGCCATAGAGATTTACTGTTTGGGCCAATATTCTTCGATAAGCGATTTTTTTATACCGGTCTCTTCGGGAGCGAAACATTCGCTCAATATCTCCCACCCGCGGGAAAGCGCTCTTTCAAGAGCAATATTCACCTTCAACGACATCATTTCCGCCTCAAAGAGCTTGCCGTATTTAAGAAGCTTTTTGTCCCATGCGCTCATCTGAAAACCCATCGCCTGCTTCTCCAGTGTTTCGCGATAGCTGGCAAAAAGCTGGATCATTGTATCCATAATAGTGCGGTGGTCGTTCCTGGTCTTGCCGTTGACCTGCTGCTTCAAACGGCTCAAAGACCCGAAAGGCTCGATAACGGCGTTTTTCAGATAGAACTGTCCTTCTGTGATATATCCTGTGTTGTCAGGCACAGGATGCGTTACATCGTCGCCTGGCATTGTTGTAACAGCGAGTATCGTAATAGAACCCGCTGTGTCGAAATCCACGGCCTTTTCATAACGAGCGGCTAACTGGCTGTAAAGGTCGCCCGGATAACCTCTGTTTGACGGAACCTGTTCCATCGTGATCGATATTTCTTTGAGCGCGTCCGCGAAATTGGTCATATCCGAGAGTAACACTAAAACCCGTTTGCCGTTCAAAGCAAAATGTTCTGCCACAGCAAGAGAAATATCAGGGACAAGCAGGCATTCTACTGTCGGGTCGCTTGCAGTGTGGATGAAAAATATGGAGCGGGACAGAGCGCCGGCCGCTTCAAGCGTATCGCGGAAAAACAAATAATCGTCGTGCTTTAATCCCATGCCGCCAAGAATAATGACATCCACTTCGGCCTGAATCGCTATTCTGGACAAGAGCTCGTTATACGGCTCACCGGCGATAGAGAATATCGGCAGTTTCTGCGACTCCACGAGGGAATTGAAAACATCTATCATCGGAATGCCTGTGCGGATCATTTTATTCGGGATGACCCTTTTGACCGGGTTTACAGGCGGGCCGCCGATATCTACAAGATTTTCGGATAAGACCGGGCCTCGATCAAGAGGCATGCCGCTTCCGTTAAAGATCCTGCCCATCAGATCCTCGCCGCTTGCCACGCGCATAGGATGCCCCAGGAATCTTACCTGATCGCCCGTTGAAACTCCTTTGCTGCCCGCAAATATCTGCAAAGACACGCGGTTGCCGTCGAGGCGTATTACCTGCGCAAGAGAAACGCCCCGCGACGTGGATATCTCGGCGATCTCCATGTAACCCACGCCCTGAGCTTCGACCGTAATGACATCTCCTGCTATCTGAACAATACTTGTATATATTTTATGCATGGGCTTGCTCTTTTTTTGCGGTCCGCTTTTGTTCGACCAATAATGTTATTTCCTCTTCGGCGCTTTCGAAATCCTTAGTCTTAAATCGGCTGGAATTCCATCCGCGGAAAAGCTGGCGGAGCTTCTGGAAGAATTTCAAAGCGTCTTCCTTGTTCTCGAATTCAAAATCCGTCCCGAGGATCTCATGGATAAAGGCAAATACGTATTTCTGCCTGTCGGCAGGACAGGCCTCATCAACGGGATCGAACGCGTTCTGCTGCAAATAAACAAAATCGAAAAACTCGCCTTTTAAATAATCCGTGTAATCGGCAAGAGCCGTGCCTTCTTCCCCGATTACTTTCATCATCTGGGATATATCGTGGCTTTTTTTCAGGATAGAGTGCCCTTTTTCCCGCATGGCCTGAGGGATAATGCTGGAATATTTGCTCCAGCTCATCAATGGATCTATCGCGGGATATCTTCTGGCGTCTGAACGCTCGCGCGAAAGCCCGTGGAAAGCTCCGACCACTTTCAATGTCGCCTGAGTGACAGGCTCTTCGAAATTCCCGCCTGCAGGGCTGACCGTCCCGCCTATTGTTACTGAACCGGCCGAGCCGTCATGCAGCTTTACAACTCCGGCGCGCTCATAAAAAGAGGCTATGCGGGATTCCAGGTATGCGGGGAACGCTTCTTCTCCGGGGATCTCTTCAAGCCTTCCGGACATCTCCCTCATTGCCTGAGCCCAGCGGGAAGTCGAATCTGCGAGAAGCAGAATATTCAATCCCATCTGTCGGTAATATTCGGCGATCGTCACTGCAGTATAAACGCTGGATTCTCTCGCTGCAACAGGCATAGAACTTGTGTTGCATATAATGACCGTGCGGTCGCTTAAAGGCTTGTGGGTTTTTGGATCGGTCAGCTCCGGAAAAGTTTTCAATGTTTCAACGACTTCGCCCGCGCGCTCGCCGCAGGCAGCGATCACCACAATGTCGATCTCAGCGTGGCGGCTTGTCAGCTGCTGCAAAACTGTTTTACCTGCGCCAAAAGGCCCGGGGATGCAATAAGTGCCGCCGAGGGCTACAGGGAACAACGAATCAATAAGCCGTATTTTTGTGACAAGCGGCAAAGAGGGTTTAAGTTTTTCAGCATAGGCTTTAATTGCGATCTTTACCGGCCAGCTCTGTTTTAAATAAACGTCTGCTTCTTTGCCTGATTGGTC
>JALOQI010000051.1 GCA_025453435.1 Candidatus Omnitrophota bacterium | reverse complement strand
TGGGACATGCGATCGAAACACCCTCTTTGAGATCTTCCGCTTTTAGCGCAAAAACCTGGCCGTCTTTAATACTGAAGAACGGATGGTAATGGGTTGTGACGACTTTTCTACCGGATTTTGTCGTGATGGACAATAAATAATCCGGGGCTTTGCGTTTTATGAACGAATATACGGCCTTTGATTCAATGTCCAGTGTTTTTGGATTCATTGAAAGCACCCTGACATCTTCCGGATTGTCCCCTGTCATAACTCCGTCATCGAGCTTTTTCACATCTGTCGAATGCGCTAACGCTCTTTCAACAAGCTCGCCAATTTTAATCTGAGCTCCATCTTCGAGCGTAACCATGGAATCATAGCGCAGACACTTCCCGCAACCGTTCGGGCCGACGACAGCGGTGATGCCGGGCTCGAAATCCAGGACGGTTTTGTCCATGAATGATTTGAACCCGACTATCTCAAGACGTTTGAAATACATTGATCCTCCTGCAATTTTAAGATTATCAAGCGTGGGACTGCTGGTCCATCCACGTATCTATTTTATCTTTTCTGAAACGCCACTGGCCGACGAGCTTAAGCGCCGGTATCTTGTTATGCTTCAACCAATCATAAATGGTCCTGCGGCTTACCCTCAGGTATCCTGCAAGATCGTCGATTGTCATTAATTCGTTCATGTTTATCCTTTTAAAGACGCTGTATGAATAATTATACTAATAGCTGTTATTTTGTCAAGCATATTTTTGTAAAACAATGCACTGAACGCCTAAAAAGTCCATAAAAAAGCAATAAAGCTATGTTTAGTTCTAAATTAAACATAGCTTGACATATTTGTGCAAATTTATGCAGATTTTACGGTAGGAGTATGTGCCTGCCCCCATCTGTCGGTCCAGGCATTTAAATCTACTTCTTGAGGGTCTCTTTGAATTTCTTTGTAAGAGCGGGAACTATTTCGAAAATATCTCCGACTATTCCGTATGTGGCGACTTTGAATATAGGAGCGTCAGGATCTTTATTGATCGCGACAATGACCTTGGACGACTGCATTCCGACAAGATGCTGGATCTGTCCTGAAATGCCGCAGGCAATATACAATTTAGGAGCGACTGTCCTGCCGGTCTGGCCGACCTGATGGGAATAAGGCATCCAGCCTGAGTCGACTGCTGCGCGCGATGAACCTACAGCTGCGCCAAGAGTCTGCGCTAATTCTTCCAGCATTTTGAAATTTTCATGATTACCCAGAGCCCTGCCTCCGGAAACGATTATATCAGCCTCGGCAAGATTCACAAGATTCTCAACCTCTTCCACAACGTCGAGCAATGTGGTCCGCGATGTAAGATCCGATGCAGCGAATGTCTCTTTGATGACCTTGCCCTTCCTGCTCTTGTTCAGTTCAGGCTGGACAAATACCTTGTGCCTGACCGTAGCCATCTGAGGCCTGTGATTGGGAGAAATGATCGTTGCCATGATATTGCCGCCGAACGCGGGACGAGTCTGCAAAAGAATTTTCCTGTCCATTTCGATATCAAGGCCCGTGCAATCTGCCGTAAGACCGCAATCCACTATGATCGCAACGCGCGCCATCAAAGAACGCCCGATAATTGTCGCGCCGCTGAGCACTATTTCAGGTTTATATTTCAGTATCAGTTTTATTAGGACTTTGGAATATGCCTCATCCAGGAAATTAGCAAGCTGAGGTTCATCCACGACGTATACCGTATCTGCGCCCGCGCAAATCAGCTCCTGAGCTGCCATATCCAGCTTGTGGCCCAGCAGGACAGCGCCGACATACGTGCCTAATTTATCCGCAAGCTCCCTTGCTTTGCCTATGAGCTCGAATGAAACAGATTGCACTGCGCCTTTTTTCTGCTCGGCAAACACCCACACGCCTTTATGGCTGCTGAAATCTTTCTTTTCTGTTGTTGCCGGCTTTTCCAGGAATATAGCCTTGAATTTGCACGTGGGCACGCATGCGCCGCACAGCGTGCATTTGTGGAGATCGATGACAGCTTTTTTATTCGTTACGGTAATAGCCCCGAACGGGCATGACTTAACGCATAGCGTGCAGCCTGTACACTTCTCGGATATTATTTGAATTGACATATATTTCCCCTAACCCGTGATGACGTCTTTTAAAAGGCCGGCTAGTTTTGTGGTGACTTCGCCGGTATCCCCGGCGATCATCTGGCCGCCTGTGCGGTGCGGCGGAGTGAATATCTTGACCACATTGGTCGGAGATCCCGAAAGGCCCAGGTCCTTCGGGTCAGCTTCGATATCCTTTGCCGTCCAAACATTGATCTTTGCGGATTTTGCGCGCATCATTCCTTTGAGCGACGGGATCCTGGGTTCATTGATCTCTTTTACTACGGTCAACAGGACCGGCGTGGGAGATGATACGACATCATACCCTTCTTCTGTCATGCGCTCGACTTTAATAGTTTTATCTTTGACCTCTTCTATCTTTTTGACATATGTGACTTGAGGAATATCCAGAAAGGTCGCTATCCCTGGGCCGACCTGAGCCGTATCGCCGTCCGAAGCCTGCTTGCCGCAGATGATCACGTCATACCCGCTGAATTCTTTGGCTGCTTTTTTAATAGCGCACGACAGAGTGTAGCTGGTCGCCCATGTGTCGCTGCCCGCAAACGCGCGGTCGGAAACAAGCACAGCCTCATCAGCTCCCATTGAAATAGCTTCACGCAGTGCTGCTTCAGCCTGCGGAGGACCCATTGTGATCACGATGACTTTGCCGGTCATTTTTTCCTTAAGCCTTACGCCTGCTTCTATGGCATACATGTCAAAAGGATTGATGATGGACTTTACGCCCTCGCGTATCAGCGTATTTGTCTCGGGATTTATCCTGACTTCGGTTGTTTCAGGGACCTGCTTTATGCAGACTATTATGTTCATGCTCTTATTTCCCCAGTTCTTTGATCATCTGTAATCCGATAATATTGCGCTGGATCTGATTGGTCCCTTCGTATATCTGGGTGATCTTTGCGTCGCGCAGATATTTCTCGATCGGGTAATCCTTCATATAGCCGTAGCCGCCGTGGATCTGGATAGCGTTGTCGCATACGCGGAACGCAACGTCAGAAGCGAAAAGTTTCGCCATAGCCGATACAGCTCCGACATCCTTATCTCCTGCGTCGATCGCCCGTGCACTTGCATAGACCAGCGCTCGCGCCGCTTCGATCTCTGTAGCCATATCAGCTATCATCCACTGTATTCCCTGGAAGCTGGAAATCGGTTTATCGAATTGTTTGCGCTGGCGGGAATATTTTACGGCAAGTTCAAGAGCTCCCTGCGCAATACCGAGCGCCTGAGCGGCAACTCCGGGACGCGACATATCAAATGTGCGCATGGTTACGATAAATCCCATGCCTTCTTTTGCCAGAAGGTTTTCAGCGGGGATCTTGCAATCATTGAATATAAGCTCCATTGTAGAGGAAGCGCGGATGCCCAGCTTATCCTCTTTTTTACCGAATGTGAAACCTTTTGTGCCTTTTTCAACTATGAACGCTGAAGCGCCTCTTGCGCCTTTGCTTTTATCGGTAATAGCGACAACTGAATAAGTTTCCGCATCGCCGCCGTTGGTGATGAAATGCTTGGTGCCGTTTAAAATGTAATGGTTGCCTTCTTTGCGCGCGGTAGTCTTGATAGAGCCGGCATCTGAGCCTGCCTCAGGTTCCGTCAGGCCGAATGCAGCGAGTTTTTTGCCCTTTGCAAGGTCAGGCAGATATTTCTTTTTCTGAGCGTCGTTGCCGTAAAGCACGATCGGGAATGTGCCCAGCGCGCTTGCAGCATAGCAAACAGCTATACCGCCGCATGCGCGGGATAATTCTTCGGTTGCAAGGCACAGGTTCATGACGCTTACGCCCATGCCGCCGTATTCTTCCGGAATAAAAAGGCCGAAAAGGTCTGATTCGGCGATTACCTTGATGACTTCCCAGGGAAACTCTTCTGTTTTGTCGTATTTGGCGGCAACAGGCCTGATCTTTTCTTCTGCTATCTTATGCGCGAGTTCCTTGATCATTTTCTGTTCATCGGTCAACTGGTAATTCATGGTCTTCCTCCGGTTAGATCTGTTCTATTCGGGCAAACACAAGAAGATATTATACTATAATCCTTCTGCTTTACAAGATTTTTAAAAGAGAAATTTCCTGGCAATTAGGGAATTTGGGACAGTTGATGCATTCAGCCCAGACCTTATGCGGAAGGTCATCATGCTTGACTTTCTTGAAACCGAACTGCATGAAGAACGACGGCTGATATGTCAGAACGAACACCCTTTCGGATCCCAGGTCCTTTGCTTCAGCAAGGCAGGCCGATACCAGCTTTTTCCCGATGCCTTTTGACTGCTGATCACTGCGAACAGCCAGCGATTTTATCTCAGCCAGATTTTCCCATGATACGTGCAGAGCGCAGCAGCCCAGGACCTTATCGTTCTTTTCGTATACCCAGAAATCCCTTATGCCCTCGTAAAGCTCGTTGAGGGAGCGCGCAAGCATCTGGTTCTTTTTCGCAAAAGAGTTGATCAAAACCTGGATCTGTTTTATATCCTGAACTTTAGCTTTTCTTAACATTGCGCCCTCTTATTTTATTTCAGTCCGTTTTGCAACAACGACGATCCCTGAATCTGTGACCACAAACCTTTTGCGGTCATCGTCCAGGTCATAACCGATAACTGCGCCTTCGGGGATGCTCACATCTTTATCTATTATAGCGCGCTTGATATTCGCGTGCCTGCCTACGCTTACGCCTTCCATAAGTATGGAATCAGTTACCTGGGAATAACTGTTAATGCGCACATTCGGAGACAGGACCGAGCGCTTCACCTGTCCGCCCGATATGATACAGCCGCCTGCGACCAGGGAATCAAGAGCCAGGCCGACCCTGCCGGTTATTTCTTCCCCGGCGAATATGCTTTTTGCAGGAGGAGTCTGTTCCTGGTATGTCCTTATGGGCCACTGACTGTCATACAGGTTGAACACGGGATCCACCTGTATCAAATCCATATTTGCTTCGTAATAAGCGTCCAGAGTTCCTATATCCCGCCAATACTGGGCGTTTTTCTTGTTCTCGTCTATGAAATTGTATGCTTTGACCTTGAACCCG
>JALOQI010000050.1 GCA_025453435.1 Candidatus Omnitrophota bacterium | reverse complement strand
CATAAAAGAAAACCGGGCAGGATACATACGAATATGCCTATCAATATTTTTTTGTTGCGTTCCTTGTTGCCGAATAGCTGCAGCATGAAGAACTCCTTTTTTTATTTGATCTGTATTATCGCGATCATGGTATATTATATAACATTTTTTTTCTTTGACAAGGTATAGTCAAGCCTGTATAATAACAGACTGTGTCCGGATAGGCAGACACAATTTTATCATGCATGCCCGCCAAGAGCAGGTTTTTTTTATGAATAAAAAAGTGCTTAAACTCGGGCTTCCCAAGGGGAGCCTTCAGGAGTCAACGTTCAAGATGTTCCGCAAGGCGGGTTTTAACGTATCCCTGTCTTCGGAAAGGTCCTATTTCCCTTCGATGGGCGACCCGGAGATAGAGGCTGTGCTTCTGCGCGCCCAGGAGATGTCACGGTACGTCCAGGACGGAGCTCTTGACTGCGGCATTACCGGCAATGACTGGATAACGGAGAACAAATCTGACGTTGTAAAAGTCTCGGACCTTGTATATGCCAAGCAGAGCCTTTCAAAGATAAGATGGGTGGTAGCCGTTCCTGCGGCGTCAGGGATAACATCCATAAAGCAGTTAAACAATAAGCGCATTGCCACAGAGCTCGTAAACGCAACAAAAGAATATTTCAGGAAAAACAAGGTCAAAGTCGAAGTGGAGTTCAGCTGGGGCGCCACAGAGGTCAAGGTCAATTCGGGCCTCGTCGACGCGATCGTTGACCTGACCGAAACAGGGTCCAGCCTGCGGGCAAACAAGCTGATAGAACTGGCTACGATATGCGAGTCCACGACGCAGTTCATCGCCAATAAGGCCGCATACAAGGACAGCTTCAAGCGTATGAAGATGGAGCAGATAGCATTGCTTCTTAAGGGGGCTATAGCCGCTGAAAGCAAGGTCGGCGTGAAAATGAACGTAAGAAAAAAAGACCTGGAAAGCGTGGTTAAACTCCTGCCGGCTTTGAAAGAGCCCACGGTTTCAAGCCTGTCGTCATCCGGATGGTTCGCGGTCGAAACTGTCATCGACGAAAAAGTCGTGCGGACGCTCATCCCTGCGCTGAAGAACAATGGCGCCGAAGGCATTATAGAATATCCGTTGAATAAAGTTATCTATTAATCCATACTAACCGCCGGAGGGGCAAGATGCCTTGTGGCAAAAAGCGTAAAAGAAAAAAGATAAGGACCCACAAGAGAAAAAAGATGAGACGTCTTCGTCGTCATCTGAAGAAGAGAGACTGGTAAGGTCAGCTTGATATTAGGTCTATAATGACTCCTTCGGGTTTTGTCAGAACGAGTCTTCTGAGCATGGCGGTATTGATTGCTGCGGCCGGCGCTCAGAGGGCTTATGCGTTAGATAAAAAGTTTTCATCCGTCGTGGCCCACTATATACTCGGCTCTTTTTACGAAAAGACCGGAAAAATAGACAGGGCTATCGCCGAGTATGAAAAGGCGCTCAGGCAGGATAATAAAAATCCTCATGCGCATATGAGCCTGGGCGTGGCATATCTTAAGAAAAATAACATACCCAGGGCTGTCGAAGAGCTGAATCTGGCCTCTAAATACGACCCTGATGCCGTCGAGCCCCACGCAATACTGGCGCTTCTTTATTTTTCCCAGGAAAATGCCCAGGCAGCAGGCCGGGAATACGAAACTGCGCTTACCAAAGCATCCCAGCTTGACCCGACTAACATCAATATTTACAGAAGCCTGGCCGTAGTCCATCTTCACAAAAAGAACTTTACCGCAGCGGAAAGCACCTTTAATCTGATCCTGAAGATCTCTCCAAAGGACGCGGAGGCTCTTTTCTATCTGGCCAACGTATACGACGAGACCGGCCGTGACAATCTGGTGGAGAAAACGCTGCGGGCCTGTCTTGAAATAAAGCCGGATTATGCGCAAGCCTTGAATTATCTCGGATATTTTTTCGCTGAAACAAACCGCAATCTTGCCGAGGCCGAGAATCTCATAAAAAAGGCTCTGCAAGCCGAGCCCGAGAACGGCGCTTATGCCGACAGCCTCGGATGGGTTTATTTCAAACAGGGAAAGATAAAAGAGGCAGCTGCGGAGCTGGAAAAGGCCAAAGACCTCCTGGATGACCCGGTTATTTACGATCATCTGGGGGATGTGTACCTTAAACTTAAAGACACCGGGCGCGCAAAAGATAATTGGTTAAAGTCATTGAAGCTGGACGGTTCCCAGGAAAAGGTAAAGAAAAAACTCGAATCTATAAAATAAATTATTTTCCATGCAAAATAACGCGATGACGGTAAAAGAGCTCGAAGCAAAAGCCAAAGATATCAGGCGGGATATAATCAAGATGCTGTGCGGCGCGTGCTCCGGCCATCCGGGCGGCAGCCTTTCGGCGGCGGATCTTGTGACCGCATTATACTTCGCTGTCCTGCGCCACGATCCTAAAAAGCCTCAATGGGCCGACAGGGACAGGTTCCACATGTCCAAAGGCCATTGCTGCCCGCTGTGGTATGCCGCTCTGGCTCACGCGGGTTATTTCCCGAAAGAAAAACTTCTTACTCTGCGCAAGCTTGGGTCAATGCTACAGGGCCACCCTGACAGAAGGACGCCGGGAATAGACGCGGCGAGCGGGTCTCTTGGCCAGGGGCTGTCGGTTGCCCTTGGTATGGCGCTTGCAGGCAAACTTGATAAAAAAGATTACCGCGTATACTGTTTGCTCGGTGACGGCGAGATCCAGGAAGGCAATATCTGGGAAGCCGCCATGGCGGCGGCTCATTATTCATGCGATAATATTTGCGCTATACTTGATTATAACGGCATGCAGATAGACGGGAAAACAAAAGACGTCATGAATCTTGACCCTGTGGCCGACAAATGGAAGGCATTCGGCTGGAACACGATCGAAATAAACGGCCATGACATGCAGGCTGTGCTTGACGCCTATGCAAAAGCCTCTTCGCTTAAGGGTAAGCCGTCAATAATAATCGCCCGAACGACAAAAGGCAAGGGAGTATCGTTTATGGAAAATGTTTGCAGCTTCCACGGCTGCGCTCCGACGTCAGAAGAAGCGGATAAGGCCCTGGAGGAATTAAGCTGATATGCCTGAACAACTTTACCAGCGGGATGTTTACGGTAAGACACTTATAGAACTCGCGAAAAAAGATCAATCGATCGTCGTGCTGGATGCCGATCTTTCCAGCTCTACCCGCACGGGCTGGTTCGCCAAAGAATTCCCCGGCCGTTTTTTCAACTTCGGCGTTGCCGAGCAAAATATGGCAGCTACGGCTGCGGGCCTGGCAAGCTGCGGCAAAAAAGTCTTTTTATCCACGTTTGCGATGTTTGCGACAGGCAGGGCGTGGGACCAGGTGCGCAACAGCATCTCGTATAATAATTTTGACGTAAAAATAGTCGCCACGCACGCCGGAATAACCGTTGGGCCTGACGGCGCCAGCCACCAGGCTCTTGAAGACATATGCCTGATGCGCGCGATACCTAATATGCAGATAATCGTGCCCTGCGACGGTGAACAGACGCGGGACGCCATTCTGGCGGCCGCGTCCAATAAGGGCCCGTTCTATGTCCGCCTTGGCCGCACTAAAATAGCTACGATAGAAAATAAACCGCCTTTTGTTTTCGGCAAAGCTCAAGTTCTGTCAGATGGTAAAGATGCCGCGATAATCGCCTGCGGGCTTATGGTAAATGAGGCTGTTCTTGCGGTCAAAAGCCTTGCGAAAAAAGGCGTGAGCGTAAAATTGATAAATATCCATACGATACGGCCCATAGATGCGCAGGCTATAATCGATGCCGCTAAAACAACCCGGGGCATCGTTGTATGCGAAGAACATTCTTCTGTCGGAGGCCTGGCCTCTGCGGTGGAGGACGTGCTTTGCGAGAATTATCCCGCTAAAATGCGAAAAGTCGCAGTGCATAACAGGTTCGGCCAGTCAGGCGAACCGGACGAACTTCTCAAAGAATACAGGCTGACATCCGCAGATATCGAGAAACAGGTTCTGTCTGTGCTGGAATAAACTTACTCCGTGGAAAAACTCTCCTTAAACTCCTGCGCCAAGCTAAATCTTCTTCTTAACGTTAAAAATAAGCGGCCTGACGGTTATCATGAGCTTGAATCTGTGTTTGAGCGCGTAAGCCTCTGTGATAGATTAATTCTGCGAAACCGCGCTGACGGGAAGATCGTTTTTCGCTGCAGCCATCCAGGGGTCCCGGCTGGAGCGGATAATCTTGCTGTAAAGGCTGCTGTCGCCCTCAGGAAAAGTCTGGGGCTGTCAAGAGGGGTTACCATTGAGCTTAAAAAGCGCATACCCATCGGCGCCGGAATGGGCGGAGGATCCAGCAACGCAGCCGCAGTGCTGACAGGATTGAATAAACTCTGGTCTTTGAATTTGCCTAAGGCCGGACTGGCACGGCTTGCGGCGGAAATCGGCAGTGATGTTCCGTTTTTCGTTTATGATTGTGCTTTTGCGCTGGTTAAGGGCAGGGGAGAAAGGATAAAACCGCTCCCGGACGCGCAAACAACCCGGCTCTGGCATATTATAGCAGTGCCGGATATCCATGTTTCAACGCCACTTATCTATAAGCAATGGGACAAGTTAAGCGCGAGCAAAAAAAATAGCGCATCTGTGTTGACAATGCCGCCATCTGATGCTAAACTTATACTCTTGGCATTAAGCGGGCAGAAGCGCGGGTTAAGCCGTTTAAGCCTTTTTAACAGCCTTGAGCCCGCTGCAATAAGCCTTTTTCCTCAAGTAAGGCGGGTAAAGGATGAATTTTTTTCTTTTGGGATCGATAAAGTTCTTATGTCGGGCAGCGGCCCGGCTGTCTTTGGTGTTGTGCCTACAAGAAAGGAGGCAGAGTCATTCAGCAAACGGCTGAAAAGTAAACACAAATTGTGGCGTGTTTTTGTCGCGAAAACGGTTTGATCAGCTTAGGAGGCGTCACCATGGAAATAACAGAGGTGAGAGTGTTCTTAAAAGACTCTCCTGATAAAAAACTGAAAGCCTACGCGACGGTTACTTTTGACAATGCTTTTGTAGTCCGCAATATCAAAGTCATACAGGGTTCAAACGGTGTCTTTATAGCTATGCCATCGCGCAAAGTCAAGCACCCGTGCCCTAAGTGCAGTTTTAAGAACGAG
>JALOQI010000049.1 GCA_025453435.1 Candidatus Omnitrophota bacterium | reverse complement strand
GGCCTGATGTTCGGCGAAGGCGTGCTCGAAATACTTCCGGAGGGTTTCGGATTCCTGCGCTCACCGAATTACAATTATCTGCCGTGCCCGGACGATATTTATATTTCGCCGTCCCAGATAAGGAAGTTCGAGCTGCGAACAGGAGACACTGTTTCGGGCCAGATCCGTCCGCCGAAGGAGGGGGAGAAATATTTTGCCCTTCTAAAGGTCGAAGCGGTCAATTTCGAGAATCCGGAAGAGGTGAAAGAAAAAATCTTGTTCGACAACCTTACCCCAATCTATCCTCATGACCGTTTTAACATGGAGACAACGCCGGATGAGATATCCATGCGCGTCATGGGGCTTCTTACCCCGATGGGCAAGGGCCAGCGCGGGCTTATAGTCGCTCAACCCTACAGCGGAAAGACCGTGCTTTTGCAGAAAATAGCCAACGGCGTCATGGTGAATAACCCCGATGTGGTGCTGATCGTGCTTCTGATAGACGAGCGTCCAGAGGAAGTCACTGATATGCAGCGCCATGTAAAAGGCGAAGTAATATCCTCGACATTTGACGAGCCGCCGGAACGCCATATTCAGGTATCCGAGATCGTTCTTGAAAAAGCCAGGCGCCTTGTAGAGCATAAAAAAGACGTGGTCATCCTTCTGGACAGCATCACGCGTCTTGCCCGGGCTTACAACTCGGTCGTGCCTCATTCCGGCAAGGTCCTGTCAGGCGGTATTGACTCCAACGCGCTCCAGAAGCCAAAGCGTTTTTTCGGCGCAGCCCGCGCAATAGAAGAAGGCGGGTCGCTGACCATAATCGCGACAGCGCTTGTCGACACAGGCTCCAGGATGGACGAAGTCATCTTCGAAGAGTTCAAAGGCACAGGCAACATGGAATTACAGCTGGACCGCAACCTATTCCAGCGCAGGGTGTATCCGGCCATAGACATCAAGCGTTCGAATACGCGCCACGAGGAACTGCTTTTGAAGCCTGACGAGCTCAACAAGGTCTGGATCCTGAGAAAGGTCCTCAACGAATTGAACAACGTCGAAGCTATGGAGCTTCTGATCGAAAAATTAGCAAAGACCAAGAACAACGAAGAGTTCTTGAACAGCATGAACCAGAGAAACTAATTACAGGAGGAATCAAATGAGAGACAAGATACATCCGAACTACAAAGACTGCACCATTGTCTGCGCCTGCGGCGAGACAATACACACGCGCTCGACAAAGCCGAGCATAAGAGTAGAGATCTGCTCGAAATGCCACCCGTTCTTTTCCGGCAAGCAGAAATTAGTGGATTCCGCCGGCCGCGTTGACAAGTTCATGAAGAAATACGGGACTAAGAAGTGACCGAGTGTAGCTCGTTTACTGATATGACACGAGGGAATCCTGAAACTGCAGATGCAGTTTCAGGATGACAAGTATTCTATGTTCGAAAAACTGCAGAAGCTTGAACAACGCTACAGCGAGCTGGAGCACATGCTTGCGGACCACAGCCTTATGGCCGATACAGAGAAATACAACAAGCTGGCCAAAGAGCTGTCCGGTCTGAAGGCCCCTGTTTATATGTTCAGGGAGTACAATAAGCTTGCTGCCGAGATCATCGGCCTTGAGTCGATCCTCAAGGAAAAGCACGACGACCAGCTTCTGGAAATGGCGAGGGCCGAACTGCCCCAGTTAAAAGAAAAACAGTCCGCGCTCGAGGCCAGGATCAAAGATATCCTTAAGGGCGAGGACAAGGACGCTGGTAAAGATGTGATGGTCGAGATCCGCCAGGGCACCGGCGGGGCAGAGGCCGCGCTTTTTGCAGCTGACCTTTACAGGATGTACACCCAGTATGCTGCCGGTAAAGGATGGGATGTGGAGCTCGTATCTTCCCATCCGACTGACGAAGGCGGCTTCAAAGAAATCGTTTTCGGCGTAAGGGGCCGCGACGCGTACCGCAGGCTGAAATTCGAAAGCGGCGTGCATCGTGTCCAGCGCGTTCCCGAGACCGAGGCGCAGGGCCGTATACATACCTCGACTGCGACCGTCGCGGTAATGGTCGAGCCTGAAGAAGTCGAGCTTCAGATCAATCAAAGCGACCTCCAGATCGATACATACCGCGCATCTACCGCGGGCGGCCAGCATATGCAGAAGACCGATTCCGCCGTGCGCATCACGCATATACCTTCGGGCCTGGTCGTTAGCTGCCAGGATGAACGTTCGCAGGGTAAAAATAAAGCAAAGGCCATGCGCGTCCTGCGCACGCGTCTATTAGACGCAAAACAGCAGGCTGAGGCAAAGAAAACGTCCGAGGAGCGCCGGTCGCTGATAGGCACCGGCGACCGCAGCGAAAAGATCCGCACGTACAACTATCCTGACCGCAGGGTGACCGACCACCGGATAAACTACACAAGCTTTCAGCTTGAATCCATAATGGACGGGCAGTTTGAAGAATTCACGGACGCGCTTATAAAGGCGGCAGAAGAAAAGGCGGAGCAAAACTCATGAACGAAGCTGAGATCCTGTTCACTGAGGTGTTCAAATGCGACAGGGCCTCGCTGTATACGCGAAGGCGTGCACGGATCGGCTCAGACGCCGGAAGCCGGATTTGCTCTGTGTTGAAGCGCAGGCTGGCAGGCGAATCGCTCTATTATATTCTGGGCAAGATCGAATTCAAGGGTCTCGAATTCAGGGTTACCCCCGAAGTCCTTGTGCCAAGGCCTGAGACAGAACTGCTGGTCGAGACAGCTGCAAGAAAGTCAGCAGCAGAATAAATTTTTTGCGCAGCGATCTTTTCGATCATAGAGATCTCGCGCATGGGTCTTTTGATCTGGTAATAAGTAATCCGCCGTATATCAGGACCGGCGATATCAGCGGTTTATCGCCCGAAGTCAGGTCTGAGCCTCTTACTGCATTAGACGGAGGCAAAGACGGCTTTGTTTTTTATCGCGCGATAATATCCGGGGCGCACGATTATCTGCCGCACGGCGGCGTGTTGATGATGGAAATGGGTTTTGATCAGGCGGAAGATGTCCGAAAGATCATCGAAGCGTCAAAAAAGTATAATGTAATTGAGGTTATTAGGGATTATAATAATATCCAAAGGATCATTGTCGCACAAAAGGCTTAAATATGGATAAACTACTTGTAAAAGGCAATGCCTGCCTTAAAGGCGAAGTGACGATTTCCGGATCTAAGAATTCAGCTTTGCCCATACTGGCTGCGGCTTTGCTCACAGACCAGAAATGCGTTATACGAAACGTGCCGTATCTTCGCGATACCAACACGATGATCAAGATCCTGCGCTCCCTCGGCAAGGACGTGGAATTCGATAAAGGCGTTGTGACCGTTACCGGAAGTACGTCTAATTATATTGCAGACTATAAGCTTGTTTCGACCATGCGCGCGTCTTTCTGCGTGCTGGGGCCGCTTCTGGGAAAACTCAAAAAAGCAAAAGTCTCTCTGCCCGGAGGCTGTATCATCGGCGTCAGGCCCGTCGACCTTCATATAAAAGGCATAAAGGCCCTGGGCAGCCGGATCACCATAGAAGGCGGCTATGTCATAGCAGAGGCAAAAAAATTAAAAGGCACACATATTTATCTGGGAGGCGAATACGGGTCGTCAGTGCTTGCCACCGGGAATGTAATGATGGCAGCCTCTCTTGCGCAGGGCAAGACCGTTATAGAAGCGGCTGCGTGCGAACCCGAGGTCTGGGACCTGGCAGAGCTGTTAATTAAAATGGGAGCTAAAATAAAAGGCCACGGCACTCCCATTATCGAAATAGAAGGAGTCAAGTCTTTGCGGGGCGCAGAGCATTCGGTGATCCCCGACAGGATCGAGGCCGGCACTTTTGTAATCGCGGGCCTGATCACAAAAGGAGATATTCTTATAAAGAATGTATGCCCGCATCATATGGGAGCGCTCATAGATAAATTAAAGGATGCAGGTGCGGTTCTGAAGATGACAGGCAATACAATAAGGGTCAACTGCAAAAAGAAGCTCCGGCCCATAAACATAACCACTCTTCCGTATCCGGGTTTCCCGACTGATATGCAGGCGCAGATGATGGCGCTGATGGCAGTGACCCCGGGTATCAGCGTTATAACCGAGAAGATCTATCCTGACAGGTTTATGCATGTAGCAGAGCTCAACCGCATGGGCGCTCATATACAGCGCGAAGGCCCGCACGCGATCGTTGAAGGCGTCAAACATCTTTCAGGCGCCCCTGTCATGGCATCGGATCTTCGCGCGTCAGCGTGCCTTGTCCTGGCAGGGCTTGTGGCAAAGAACAATACGGCTGTCTCGAGAATTTATCATCTTGAACGCGGATACGAGAACATAGATAAGAAGATGGAAACGCTGGGCGCAATGCTCTGGAGAGAAAAAGAATGATCCTGATGATCGACAACTACGATTCATTTACATATAACCTGGTGCAGTATCTGGGAGAATTGGGCCAGACGCTTGAAGTCATACGCAACGATAAGATAACCTGTGACCGGATAAAAAAAATTAAGCCTGCCAGGATCATAATATCTCCCGGGCCGGGCTCTCCGGAGGACGCGGGGATTTCGTGTCCGGTCATTAAGGAATTCGCAGGCTCTGTGCCTATTCTGGGCGTGTGCCTGGGGCATCAGTGCATCGGATCTGTATTCGGAGGAAAAATAATCAGGGCAAAGCGGCTTATGCACGGCAAATTATCCCCTGTGTTCCATAACGGCAAAACCATTTTTAAAAATGTTTCAAACCCTTTTTCTGCGACGCGCTATCATTCTTTGATAATCGAAAACAAAAGCGTTCCTGCGTGCCTTGAGGTGATAGCGCGCACAAAAGAAAACGAGATAATGGCCGTAATGCACAAAACGCTCCCCGTTTGGGGCGTGCAGTTCCATCCCGAGTCGATAATGACTCAGGAAGGGAAAAAGATCCTGCAAAATTTTCTATCTCAATGATAGCAGAGCTGACAGCGAAACTTAAAGAAAAACGAGATCTTTCATCCGAAGAAATGTCTTCCGCGATGAGAGAGATAATGTCAGGCAGTTCTTCGACGGATTTGATCGCTCCTTTCATCGGAGCGCTTGCGGACAAAGGCGAAACGATAGAAGAGATAGTGGCCAGCGTATCCGTGATGCGCAGTTTTGCGGTCAAGGTAAAGGCTAAAAGCGAAATAGTCCTTGATACATGCGGCACCGGCGGTGACCGAAAAGGCACTTTCAATATTTCGACCATAGCGGCGTTTATTGTGGCTGCGTGCGGGGTGACAGTGGCCAAGCACGGCAACAGGTCCGTGTCGAGCTCATGCGGCAGCGCTGATGTTCTGGAAGCCGCAGGAATAGCCATAGAGCTTCCGGCTGACAGGATCGAAGAGTGCTTAAACGCAACAGGTATCGCATTTTTATACGCCCCGAATTTTCATCCGGCCATGAAATATGCAGGTCCGGCCAGGAAACAACTTGGCAGGAAGACGATTTTCAATATAATGGGCCCGATGTGCAATCCCGCCGGAGCCACTCATCAGCTGGTAGGGGTTTTTTCGCCGGAACTCATACCTGTTGTTTCAAATGTTTTAAGCGCTCTCGGGACAAAGCGCAGCCTTGTTATTCACAGCAAAGACGGCCTGGATGAGATATCGACAACCGGCACGACCATAATGTGCGAGTTCCAGGATGGCAAAGCTTCTACATGCGAAGTCACGCCTGAGATGTTTGGTCTAAAAAGAGTTTCGGCCGATGAATTAAAAGGGGGTTCCGTGGCTGATAACGCGCGCATAATGATGGATATATTTAAAGGCGAAGAAGGTTTGCGCAGGGATATTGTCCTGCTCAACGCGGCAGGCGCTTTATTTGCCGCGCAAAAAACAAAAAGCATAAAAGAGGGCATGGCTCTTGCCGCAGAGGCTTTAGATTCCGGTAATGCATTGAAAAAGTTCGAGATGCTAAAGGAGTTCACAAGCAATGGCAAAAACTGACGTATTAAAAGATATTGTAGCTAAGAAAAAGGAACGCTTGGCCCTGGCAAAACAGGCATTGCCGTTTGAAGAGTTGAAAGTCAAGGCAGGCAGCGTTGAGCCTGCTCGCCCCTTTATAGAAGCTGTCAATAAGCCCCGCGTTATATCATTAATAGCCGAAATAAAACAGCAGTCGCCGTCGCACGGGGTCATCAGGCAGGATTTCAACCCCTCTGAAATAGCGGGTGTTTATCAGGATGCCGGAGTGCAGGCAGTATCCGTATTGACCGAACAGGATTTTTTTGCTGGCAGCCCGGAGTATATCGGCGTTGTAAAAGCGCGCGTTACAGGGCCTGTGCTGCGCAAGGATTTTATCCTTGAACCTTACCAGATATACGAATCCAGGTATTACGGCGCTGACGCCGTTCTTTTGATAGCTGACCTTCTGTCAAAAGATTCCCTTGTTGAAATGATAGGTCTGGCTGATTCCCTCGGAATGGATTGCATAGTAGAGGTGCATGACGAAAAAGAGCTTAAGAAAGTGCTGGGTTTAAAGGTTGCGCCGCCGGCGGGCGAAACAGCACCGGCAAAAAAAGACAAAAAAGCCCAGGTGAAATTCTGCATAGGGATAAATACTCGCGATCTTCGCACTCTTCAAACAGATCCGAAAGTCACCGAACGGCTGTATCCCATGATCCCTAAAGACCGCGTGGTCATAGTTGAGAGCGGCATAAAAAGTTACCAGGATATTCTATTTCTTAAAGTATTGGGCGTCAATGCGGTCCTCGTAGGCGGCTCGATCCTCGCAGCTGCGGATATGAAGATGTTCATCCAGGACCTGATGGGCTGGTAATGGTCAAAGTCAAGATATGCGGTATCACCAACATAGAGGATGCCAAGCATGCTGTTTGCGCGGGAGCTGACGCTCTGGGATTTGTTTTTTACGGCAAAAGCCCCAGGTATATTGCGCCCGAAAACGCAGCGGGCATAATCCGGAGCCTTCCCGCAAAGGTAAAGAAAGTCGGGGTTTTTGTAAACGCGAATCCCGGGGTCATCAGGCGCGTCGCTAGTATGTGCGGTTTGGACATGGTTCAGCTTCACGGCGATGAATCTCCTGCGGATTGCAGAAAGTGCTCTCCTTACAAAGTCATTAAGGCATTCAGGATTCGCAGAGGTTTTGATTCGGCGGTATGTAAGGCTTACAAGACTTACGGTTATCTTTTTGACACGTATTCCGGCAGGCTCGCCGGCGGCACAGGCAGGGCGTTTGACTGGTCCATATTGTTAAAAGATAAGTTTCGAAGCAGGGTATTTCTTTCCGGAGGCCTGAACTGGCGCAATATCCGCCGTGCAATCAGTCTGCTGGGTCCGGATTGGGTGGATGCGTCGAGTTCACTGGAGAAATCTCCCGGGAAGAAAGACCATAGTAAAGTTAAATCGTTCATAATGCAGGCTAAACGCGCATCTATCGTATCTTGACTTTGGAGGAGGTCAGTATGAGTTTGAACGTCAGGTCAGCATGTGTGTGGGTTGCGCTTATAACCGTTTTTTTGTCGTCAGGTCCGTCTTTGGCGCAGGAAAAAAAGCACTATATTAACAGGCCGCTGGGTTTTAAACTCGAGTATCCCGCAGACTATTCGGTAAAGACTATCGGATCGGCGATAGTCTTCTCGTCTTCGGCGGCGGATAAAACATTTGCATTTTCACCCAGCATAAACATAGTGGTTGTAGATCTCGGATCTGAACCGCAAGACCTGGATACGTTTTATACACAGTCAAAGGAAGCCCTGGAGCGCTCTTTTGGCGGAGTGAAGTTTATCGAGGATAAAAAAGACAAGCTCGACGGAGTCAACGCTTACAGGCTTGAGTACAAATCCCGCCAGAAAAAGGCGGATTTTAAATTTCTGCAGGTCATGTGCATCCGCAAAACAAAGGCTTATGTGCTGACCTATACGGCGCTGCAGGAGCAATACG
>JALOQI010000048.1 GCA_025453435.1 Candidatus Omnitrophota bacterium | reverse complement strand
GCAGGTATCTGCTGGCAAGCGCATAGGTCTTGCCAGAGCCTGCTGAAGCCTCAACGACGCACACTTCCGGAAATTGAGGCGGATCAACATCTTTTTTATTATCTGTTCTAGGCACTGGCGTTTTTGTCTTCAATCACATCGATATGTTCGGAAGGAAGATCCTGGATCTTGCTCAGTTTTTTCTCGATATTGCGGCCCTTGGACGCGGCTTCCTCGATAATATTGCCTGCTTCCTGTATCTTTTTCTGCGTGCGGCCGCAATGGTCGTCGGGCCTGCGACGATCACGCGGTATTTCGACTGCAACAGTTCGAATAATCCTGAAATGCGCAAAACTTCCGCATACAGACCCTCAGTCGGAAGGAACATTATCCCGAAGTCGGTTGTATGCGGAGAATCAATATATTTATCACTGATATCCTTTGCCTGAAGTTTAACCCGCTCCTCCAATGACTTGGAGAACTGCTTGATAAGCTCGATATTGCCCTGGTCCTGGGCTTCGATAAGCCGCTCATAATCTTCCTTGGGGAATTTGGCGTCGATCGGCATCAAAACCCTGTCCTTGTCCTTGCCGGGAAGGATGATCGCGAATTCGACCCGCTCGCTCGAGCCTTTTTTTGTGACGGCGTTGGTCAAATACTGTTCGGGAGTGAGGATCTGTTCCAGCAGATTCCCCAGCTGTATCTCGCCCCACATGCCGCGCGTCTTGACATTGGTCAAAACTTTCTTCAGGTCGCCCACGCCCGAGGCGAGGGTGTGCATCTCCCCGAGGCCTTTTTGCACCTGTTCCAGCTGAGAGCCTACGAGCCTGAACGATTCGCCAAGCCTTTTTTCAAGCGTGCTCTGGAGTTTTTCGTCAACGGTAGCGCGCATCTGCTCGAGCTTTGCGGCATTATCGTCCTGAATGGATTTAAGCTTCGACTCTATTGCCTGCGTCTGGGCGTTGAGCTGATTGAACTGCAGGGAAGCTATTTCATTTACGCGGGATACCACTGAATTGGAGAATGAATTGAGGGAATTATTCGCTTCCTGGCGGCCGGCAGAAAGTTCCTGGCGCAGGGATTGCTCGAGATTTTTAACTTCGGATCTATGCGTGAGCAAATAAGCCAGTAAGGCGGTGTTGATTATAATAAGGATAAGAATGACTATGTCCATGAAGCCATTGTATCACAGCGGATGCGCCCCGACAATCGGTTTTAGGCAGGATATCGGATCAGTTGTTATCGCCGCTTCTGTACCAGTCGTAATTCGCGCGGCGGTAGGTTTCATCCATGCGGTCCTGGGAATCGCGCCGGTACTTATAAACGTCGTCTGCGACGCTGGTAGAGAATTGCTGGGCGTCGCGGATCGCGTTATACTGCGCCCTCCAGTCGCCTCCGGGCTGCTGGACCTGCTGCATGCCGGCCTGCGGGTTCTGGGCTGTCTGATCCTGAGCCGGTTTAGAGAAATTCGACATCATAAAAATGACAATAAAAACCATTACCGCTGCAGTGCCAAAGGCAACAGGCACCGCGGCCTTTGGATTCTTCACTACCATCTTGCGCAACGGAGGTTCCCACTTGCCCATCGGCTTGTAGCACCACATTGCGAACTTGTAACAGCCGGCTTCCAGAGAGCTCAATCCCGCAGGAGTTCCCTCCGCGGGCAAAGGCGGAGGAGTTTTTGCGGCAGCTGTGTTTGCGGACGGAAGCTCAGGCGGAACAGCCTGTTCTGAAAGCAGCATGCCGAACGCTTTTTTCAATTCAGGCACATCTATCACAGGCTGCCAGTCAGGCATTCCGTTTGTCCAGGCAAGCGTATCCTTTTTTATTCCGCCCTGGTCGATCCTCTGCTTTATCGCTTTTTCGTCCAGCGGCCCGACTTTCTCGTTGTTAATCCCGAAAAAATATTTTGTCTCCATCTTTTCCTCCCGGCTGTTAATATGGCTGTCAAATAAATAATTCTAAGATATTTTATCTTTCTTGAAAATGACTTAATTCCACTATTTATTGACTCTTTTCGGGCATTTTTCTACTTACTGACGATGCGGGCTTTCATCTCAAGGGAGGTCCTGTAGCCGCCGGTGACAGCCAGCTTCACAGGGACATGGTCGGGGTCACAGCTGACCCAGAGTTCGAACTTTCGCGGGTCGCTTTTAAAATGAAATGCCTTGAACCTGCCGGCAGGCACTTCGATCTCCTCTATATCCGTCAATGTCACCGTATAATGATCGGGGATGAGGATGTCCGTGCTCCATCCGACATGCAGGTCTTTTATAGACTTGAGATATGAACGCAGCAGTATAGCATTTTGAACGGGTTTTTTCTTGCTGTAGCGGTATTCTGCCGCGAATTTGCCGTTGACCCATTTCTTTATGCTGACCGAAAAAGTCTCAGGGAAGTATTCTTCGATAAGCCTCTCTTTTCTGATCAAAAAATTCACATCCCTCTCTATCCGAAGCGGCAGGAAGGCGTCAGGCTCGCCGTAAATGCGCTCAAATCCGTCCATAAGCCCGCCGATATGCGTCCTGAAAGTCACCAGCTGTGACGGTTTGCCGTTGTTCGCAAACAATCCCAGATCATTATATTCGGCATTCCCGCCTGTAGTTATGCGGTAAATGATCTTTTCCCTGAAATAATCTCCTGCCTGCGCCGTTTGGGCCAGAAGCGCAAGGGCTGCCGCGAATATGCAGATACAGTTCTTTAAACGATGTATATAGCTCATATTATTTCTTGAAGATATTACCTATGATATTGCTGATCGTGTCTTTTACAGGGGACTGATCGCTTTCGGTTTCCTGCTGGCCGGTTTGATCTCCGGATTGCGCCGGCTCCTCCTTTGCGCCCAGGAACTTATCCACTGCTTTAAAGATCTGCTGTTTGGCCTGGTTCTCAAGAAGTTTGCGCCCTATATATGCAGCGTCTACATCAATTTTAACCTGCCCGGCGCTTCCTGAAACTTTAACAGGGATATATATCTGATCGGATTCATTTAGCAGATACTTCATCTGGGGAACCGATCCGGCCGTTGCCGCGGATAATTCATTAGATAATAAAACAGCGCCTTCTATCGAATAAGCCCCGCCCATATCCGCAACCGCGCCCCCCTGGAAAACAAAATCCTCGCTCGCTATCTTCGTATCGGCCAGGACGATCCTGCCGTTACTGATCCCTACCGGCAGTTTAATATCCTCGAACGAAGTATCCTTCAATTCGAGTTTCTGCCTGTATTTTTCAGGAAGGCTCATTTCTATGCTTTGGGATAGTCCGGGCAAAACCGATATTTTATTCAACACTTCCCTCAGGACATTTAAGTCTTTAAGTTTAGGTTTAGCTATCGCGATATCCGCAGTGCCCGAAATATCCGATTTCAAGCCTTCGGGCGTCAACCCCTCTCCGTTGAGCTTGACCGTGCCCGACACAGTGCCCTCAGCTTTGACCGGAGCTTTATCCTGAACAACAAGGCTCTGGATCTTGATATTATCTATATCCGCGGATACCGAGTATGTCTGCTTCGCCTGATAACCATTGACAACGCCCGACGATCTGACCATGCCCGTACCAATGGTAAAATAGGCATTATCCAGAATTATGTCCGATTGCGTAAGCGTTGCCGCGATCGCGATATTCTTGATCGGGGCTACAAGCTCTTTGAATTGCGCGATCCCTTTTGCCGCTGAAACCGAGGCCTTTAATGCGCTAAGGCCGTTCGGACCGGCTGTGAGCGTGTCGAATCTCGCGTCAATGATGCCTTCCAGGATCTCGGGCAATACAGCCCCTTTTGCCTGCGGCAGAGTTTCCGGGATTTTTGCGATCTTTATATCGGATAGATCTGTCCCTGCTTTTAATCCTGAGATAGTAATCTCACCTGTGGCTGCGTTGAACTGAGCCCGGCCTTCGAGTTTTATGTTCCTGCTGTCGGAAATGAAAGAAGCTTCCACTATAAAAGGGAACGGGTCGGTCATGGAAATATTGCTCAGAGAAACATACAGTTCCGGTATATCGAGCGAAAACGCCGGGTCGAACGAGCGGTCAACGTATGTCACTTTAGCGCTGTCGATCCTTAAATAAGACACTGCAATGTCGGGTAAGGCGAACGCAGGCGAGGCAGATCCCGCAGCCGCATGACCGGCATTCCTTTGATCACCGGCCGGGCTGGAGCCCGGAGCGCTTTGCTCCGAGCCTGCGCCGGCCTGGCCGGACCTGCTTCCCAGGCCTGCGGCGTTGATCCTGCCGTCTTTAAGCCGGATTATTTTCACCCTTGGCGAATCGATAAGGACCTTTAATATATTTATCTTCCTGAAAAGTATATAGCTCATAGGGCTTATGCCCAGAGATATATTCTTAACGCTCATGAAATCTTCGTTTCCGAAAACAGGATCCTCGGCAATGCGCAGGTCTGATATCTTCAGGCTCAAGCCCTGAGCAAAAGAGATATCGAGTGAGATCTTTTCGAAGTTTATATCCCTGCCCAGAGCAGAATTTGCCTGCTGTATTATCGCTGGCTTGTGTTTGTTAAAATCATAGAACTTTACAAATGCCACCAGCAACATGACAGATACGATAAACAGCCCCAGTATCCACATAGAAATGATCTTCAGAAGCTTCACTATGGAATCTCCTTTATCCATTACTTATGGTTTATATCGCTTCGCTCATAAACCATCAATTCGCACAATAACTTACGTTCGCTTCGCTCCGTAAGTCATGTGCTCATTGATATTTGAAATAATTCGCCGGCACGGTCTGCGCCAGATATTTGACCGCTTCTATGATGCACACGCGGATAGCCTTTTCCATAGGGGTGTTGGAATATCCGCTCAAACCGGGCCCCAGGATACCTTCTCCGAACAGCGCTATGCCGAAACCTCCGGCAAAATCAGAAGCCTTGCCTTGCACCCGGGCGGCAGAAAGCACTTCTGACGTAGAAGTATCTATCACGCGGATATCGAGAGCCATATGCGCTTTATTCATCGAGCCGGCAATTATTCCTCCGATAATCGCGCCTTCGAAGCTATGGCCGCTGACTGCCGCAGCTCTAGTCTTGACGGAATGAGGCTCGAATTCGGTGACCGCCGCGGTGATGATAAGATCCGCTGTCTTAATTTTGCCGCGCTGCGGACCTCCGGCCGACGCCGCGCCTGACGCTGACAATTCCTGCTCTAGCATGGCAGCTTTGAGCGCCTGGCGTTCAACAACGCTGAACCGATTGCTGTTCACAAGGGTAGTTATCAGCATCTCGCGCAAGCCCGTTCCTATATCCCTGCGGGCTTTAGCGGCTTTAATATCGAAGTCTGCGAGCGCTATCCGCGCCTTGGGGCCTGAATAAGGCGGCAGAGGCAAAGTGCCCGCGTTATTATCTACCTTAGCGCTTGGCTGGGACATCGAAGCGCAGCCTGCCAAGCTGATAGAAAACATCAGCAAACAAATAATTTTAATAATTTCTTTCATTGCGCACTTTTGATGTTCAAAAAACGGCCTTTTCCCCTTTAAGTATCAGCGGCAGTCCCTGGGCATCGATCCGCATTCCGCC
>JALOQI010000001.1 GCA_025453435.1 Candidatus Omnitrophota bacterium | reverse complement strand
AAAACGTAGTATCCCAATCCAGAGCCTGTACCCCCTTATGGATGCATTTCTGATTGGTGCACTTCTCCCATATTATGGTAACAATGGCAAAAACCATGCAGATCTGTCCGGCCAGAGACGTGAATCCCACGTCAAAAAATGAAGAGCACGCCAGTGCCACGATCAGAAGAACGAGTATTACAGTAGGTATCCAGGATCTGACTTTTTCAACCGCAACGACTTCGGTCTTTTCGCTGTGTTTTTTGAAGATCCAGTACAGGACCCAGAACGAAACCAGCGCTCCTATCTGTACTGCAAAGAAAATACTCGGTTTTCCCTTATAGAAGAAGAAATCCATAAAATTCATTTTAGCAAATCCGCCCAGAAGCATGCTTGGCGGATCGCCGATAAGAGTAGCAGTGCCCTGCAGATTGGATGAAATGGCTATGCAAATCAGCATGTTTGTAGGGTCGATCTTTAATTTGCGGGCCAGAGCCAGAGCTATAGGAGCGATAATAAGCACGGTTGCCACGTTTTCAACGAATGCCGAGATAAAGCTGGATAATATGCATATACACAGGATTGCCCAGCATGTGTTCTTCGAATGATTTACTATGCGTTCGGCGATGTACGCAGGCACGCGGCTGTCCATAAAGCTGTCCGCTATCACAAGGGTGCCGACGAAAATACCCATCACATTCCAATTTATAGCGGTAACTGCCCCTTTAAATGAAAGAGCTCCTGTAACGACCAATAAACCTGCGCCCGCTACAGCTATCCAGGTGCGCCTGGCCGGAAAGATCACAAATAATATGTATGCGAGGGTAAAAATACTGATAGCAATATTCGAAGCTGCAAACATGCCTTTCTCCTTGAGCTGTTAAGCAAAAACCCCCGGGATCTTCGCCTGGCAGAACTTGCAGACACTGTTCTCTACAGAGTTCTCCCTGATAAAAAAACCTTCGCGCTTAATTAGAAGAGCCTTGCAATTATGGCAATGCGTAGAATTGCCCCAGCCATATACGTTGCCTACATAAATATACCGCAATCCTGCCTGCTGGCCGATCTCAAGTGCCTTTTGCAGCGACCCGTCTGATGTAGGATCCAGGTTCGTATAATTATAGTTAGGAAAGAATTTCGAGATATGCCAGGGTATATCTAGGCTGATTCCTGCGATAAACTGCGCGATCTGTTTTAATTCCGCCTGAGAATCATTTTTCCCGGGCACGACAAGCGTAGTCACCTCGACCCAGATATTGTTCTTATTCATTGCCTTTATTGTCTCCTGGACAGGCTTTAAAGAACCTGCGCAGATCTGTTTATATGAGCGCTCGTTGAAGAATTTCAGATCCAAGTTAGCGTCGTCCATATACGGGCTTATCATGGTAAGCGCCTCAGGCGTCATGAACCCATTTGTAACCCACACGTTCTTAACGCCTTTTTCCTTTGCGAGCTTAGAAACATCGAGGCAATATTCGAAATTGATAGTGGGTTCGGAGTAAGTATAGGAAATGCTCGCGCATTTATTGGAAAGCGCGCCGTTTACAATATCCGCTGCCGGGCAGAAATGATCGTCGAAAGATACGCCGCTTCCGACTTTAAGCTGGGATATCTGCCAGTTCTGGCAGAATCCACAGCGGAAATTACAGCCGGGGGACGCGATCGAATAACTCTGTGTCCCGGGCAGGAAATGGTAAAGCGGCTTCTTTTCTATGGGATCTATCTGGGAGGCTATTACCTCTGCATATACATGAGTGTATAACACGCCCGCAAGATTCTGCCTGACACCGCAGATGCCGAATTTCTGATCGGCTATCTTGCATCGGTGGCTGCAGAGGATGCACTGGACTTGATCACGCTTGAGTTTATTGTATAATAAGGCTTCCTTTTTCATAATCCGCTCCAGTCCAGCGCGGGTCCTGTCACGCCATAGTTCCGCAGGATCACAGGTCCTGCTCCACTATGTCGTGCCACCCGCGCTTGCCTAAGACCAAATATTATGAAACTAAATTCTTATCTTCTCAAGTTCTGATTCGGGAAGGGGCGATGCAACACAGGTATAATCTTCAATTTCTCCGGCTTTTTTATAGGTGATCGTCGCCTCGCTTGCGCCGTTGCGATCGCAATACCGGCTTATTATCCTGCAGCAGAGCGCGATATCCGTCTCGGCCGCGATACCGCGCCCAAGGCCTGTCGGTCCCGGCAATTCAAAAGGCGGGGTAAAAACATAATCGCCCGGAAGGGCCAGCTGCTCTATCGCTGTATTATCCCTTTCATCCCTGCCTACGACGAGCCTCCCTGTATCTCCGATGCGGTAATGCCGTCCTAATTTCAGCAATGCCACGCTGTCAGCGTCAAGTTTCTGACGCTTCATCAGGTCGCTCAGGCGGTCGCAGAAGCGCGGGTCGGTCAAAAGACATCCGCCTGCAGGCTGAAGGTATTCAATTATGCCTATCATTACCGCAAGGTCTGTTTGGGCTTTTCGGCTTCTGCCGCTGTAATCATAAAGTTTCTCGCGGTCGACCCAGCCTTCTTTTTCCGCAAGCGTGGGATCCAGGAGTTTCGCAGACAAAGGCCGCAGGACAAGCTCCTGCGTTTGGGCTTCTTCGTCTATCGTCCGCATAGTTTTTCTCTGCTGGGACATTGGCCGCTGGCCAAGCACTTCGCCGCTTATAAGAAACGAGGCGCCCCATTCAGTCATGAGTTCTTTTGCCTTGCGAAACATAATTATTTTGCAGTCGATGCATGGATTCAGGCATGAGCCAAAGCCGAATTTGGGTTTTTCAAGCATTGCAAGAAAATCATCGGATATATCCAGCTTCCTGAGCTCGATGCCTGAGTCGCCGCAGAATCTTTCCATAAGGCTTTTGCCGGCTGTAGAGGCTTTTCTATCGCGCACAGAAAATGGCATAATACAATTCAGGCCGATCACCTCAATGCCCATATCTTTGATTATCCGGGCCGCGAGCATGCTGTCCAGACCGCCTGACATCATTGCAATTGCTTTCATATGGCCTGCAGATAGGCAAGTTACAGTTAAAAGGAGGGTTGCGCTGCGAACAAAAAAATTAACCTAACGCCGGCTTTCTGCCGTGGTTGGCTTTCTTGGAGCGCCAGTTGAGTTTTCCTCTGCGTTTTCTTTTTCCCATGTTATGTCCCTTTCTTAATATTTGTAATAATTAGCAGGCACTGTTTGAGATATATAGCGGATGGCCTCTATTATGCATATGCGTATGGCTTTTTCCATAGGCGTGTTTGCGTACATTGAAAGGCCCGCGCCCAGGCCCCATCCGCCGAAAAACCCGGCCATCAGGCCTCCGCCCATATCCGAAGCCTGGCCCTGCACGCGCGTTGCCGCAAGGACTTCGGAAGTGGATGTATCGATGACCCTTATATCTAAAGCCATGTGCGCTTTATTCATGGATGCTCCCAGAAGGGCGCCCAGAACTCCGCTGCCGACCCCTCCGCCTCCGCCGATGCCTGCCGCGCCGCCCGAAGCCTGAGGTTCGAATTCAGTCACCGCCGCGGTTATAATAATATCCGCTGTCTTTATCTGGCCGCGCTGCGCGCCTCCTCCCGGCGCAGCCGCTCCTGACGCAGCCAATTCCTGCTCCTGCATGATATGATCCAGCACCTGGCGTTCTACAACGCGGAATCTGTTAGAGTTTATAAGCGCCGTCACGAGCATTTCGCGCAGGCCCGAACCGACTTCGCCCCTTGCCTTTGCCGCTTTAACGTCGAAATCAGCGACCGCGATGCGCGCTTTAGGGCCCGAATAAGGAGGCATTGCCTGCGCGCCGGCGTTATTATCCACCTGCGCGCTAGGCTGGGTCATCTGGTCAAGGGTAGCGCAGCCCGAGCAGGCAACCAGAAAAAAACTTAAAACCGAATATACGAATTTTTTCATCTGCACTGCCTCCGGAAAGATTGTTATTGTGATTTTGCCTGCGATAATGCGTTGAGCTTATCAACCATCTTAATGCCGATGCTCTGGCCGGCGCTCACTAAAGCCTCCCTGCCCCCTGTGATAACATCCATGTGGGCTGAATTGCCCGAGGCGTCCAGATATGCTATGACTTTGCCTGTCCTGACGTTGATAAGTTTCGCCGTAATATTGGCGAAACATGACCGCATGCTTGACTGCGGCACGTTGCCGCCTGATGAAGCAACGGCTTTGCCCAGGAGCACGTAGTCAGCTTTTGCCAGACTTGCCATTTTTACGGAAGACTTATCGGAGACATCAAGCATCCTGAACGCCTTCTCTTTTTTTATAACGCCCGACATAGAAGCCGGGTCTATGACCTCAAATCCGGCGTCCAGTAATTTTGTAGCTAACGCCGCTTCTGTAGCAGACAGATCCACTTCGCTTGCCCACCAGGCATGCCTTGGGCTGTCGATGTTCTGCTCTGATACAAGCAATACTATTTGGGCTTTCCCAACTGCCTCTGCCGGCTGTGCTTCCTGGCTGAAAGCAGGCATAAAAGATAGTGCTATAAAAGCAGTTATCAATAAAAATTTTCTCATGCTCACCTCCGTGACATTATTATAATTCGGTTTTATCGGCTGTCAAGCTAATAAGGCCCTCTTTTCAGAACAAAAGCCCGGAAAGATCTTTTACCCTGGGGATGATCAGAAGGGGCTTTTCTTTCGAGATCTCGGACCTGCTGCTGGAACCCGTGGGCACCATGACCGTCCTTACGCCTGCGCGCCTGCCGGTCACGGCGTCAATGACCATATCGCCCACGAATAAAGCCCGGCCGGGTTTTACCTTGAATCTGGCCATGATAATGCGCAATATCTGCGGGTGCGGTTTCATGCGGCTTATCTTATCCCCGCACAGGACAAAATCAAAAAACTTGCGGATATCCAGATGCTTAAGGAGTATATTGGAAAACCTGCTGGGCCTGTTGCTTGCTACTGCCAGCATGTATTCTCTTTTTTTCAATCCTGACAATAATGCCCTTACACCGGGCATTAGGCGGCTGTATTTCACAAGGCTGTCTGCGTGATGCCTGCGGTAAATTTTTAAGGCAGCGTCCAGGTCGTTTTCGTTCACAAAAGGCTGCAGCAATCTGCGGTCTCCGAAGCCCACAGCCCTTTTGATGACCCCGGGGGACCTTGTTTTGTATTTCAGAGCGCTCATGGTGTAATTAAAGCTTTTTGTGATCGCAGGGTATGCGTCGATAAGGGTCCCGTCCAGGTCAAATACCACAAGAGATATGTTTTTTATTTTCATTTGAACAGTGAAATAAAAAGGCAGGGGTTTTGTCCTGCCTTTTTAAACCGGCGGAAATGATTTTATTGTTTTGTTTCTTCGGATGCCGCAGGCGCCGTGCCGACTTTTTCTTTTTCTATCTCAGGTTCGGGGATATCTACTGCATCCATATCTTCCAGCTTCTCAACGCTTATATCAACTGCAAGGTTGCCGCCGTCCGAACCTATCACGTAATCGACGCTTATCGTATCCTGGGGTTTTATCTCCTCCAGGCCTTTGACATTCTCATACTTGGTTTTTTCATCAGTGGCCAAAGTCAGCTCTTTCTCTATATCGGTGTCATAATCCAGGTATTTTACCTGCAGAGTCTTTGCCTGGGCATTGACAGTCTCGACCTCTCCCCAGAGCCATTGCGGCTCGAGGTTTTCCTGCGCCCGGGAAACTGCCGTGCCGGTTAAAAGCGCGCACGCCGCAACCGCAATTACGAAAATGTATTTCCCTGCTGACATAAACACCTCCTTAAAAATTATCCTGCTGCTTCGGCAAAGATTCACGCTGTCAATATAATACCCGGTCCAGCCGCGGCTTGATCGCTTTATAAACCGCCGCTGCGGCAAATGCCTTGAAAATGTCTCCGGGCACAAACGGCAGAACTCCTATCTGAAAAATCCTGACGGGGTCATATCCTGTCAGGGCCCCAAGCCATACGGCTCCGGTTGCAAGAATGACCGCATCTGCGGCAAGAAATGTTAAAAAAATGCGGACGTAAGATTTCTTAAATGATGCCGGCATAAACCCTAGAAATAACGCGGCCAGAACAAATCCGGCCATATAGCCGCCGCTGGGCCCCGTTATATATAGAAATGCGCTGCCCTGGGTGCTGAAAACAGGAGCTCCCATAACCCCTAATGCAAGGTATAAGATCTGAGAGATGCCTCCCTTATAGCCGGATAGGCTGGCGCCTGCAAGAATGACAAAAAAAGTCTGCAGGGTTACAGGCACAGGGCTCATGGGGATCGGAATGCGGATAAACCCCGACAATACGGTCATAACGGTAAATAAAAACATCGCCAGATATCCGGCTGTTGCTTTATCCAGCGCAAAATCTTTCTTGAGCAATGCCTGCATTGAATTCTCCAGATAAATTTAGTTTATAGATCTTTTGCCGAAATTCATAAAACAGGGGTCAATAGGCATATGCCTATTGACCCTCTGGTTTTATATCGAGACCCGTATATTATTCTTTCGCTATGGCCAGTGTTATTACGCCGGCTAAGATAAAAAACAACCCTATGGTGCCCTTGATCACTGTCCACAGATGAGACCAGCCCTTGTAAACGAACCACGCGCCAAGGCCGAGAAATGCCAGCCCTAAGATGACCTTGAACACGGTCGAGAACACTTTCTTCATATCGGTCTTCTGTTCCTGTTTCGCTTCGTCTGCCATGTGCTCACCTCCTTAGTTTTGCCGTAAATTTGCCTGTTTAAACCCTAGGCTGTGTTTTCCATCTTCGGTGTATCCAGCTCCACTCTGCCGGGTATTTGCGCACATATGATTCTATAATGCGCGTCAGTTCCTGGACATTTATGAATATGCTTTCCTGCTCGTTACCCGAACTCAACAGCGGGAATTCAGGCTCGATTATTATCTTGTGACGGTTGTTCTTCTGCCTGATGATAAAACACGGCACCACCGCTGCGCCCGTTCGCTGGGCAAGCACCACAGGCCCGGTCGCGGTTGCTGCTTTTCTGCCGAAAAAATCCACAAAAACCCCGCCTGTGCCGAAATTCTGGTCCAGCGGCAGGAATATGGCCTCATTATTGCGCAGGCTTTTTATGGTCTCAACAACGCATTCCTTACGCGGAATGCTTTTGATCGTGTGGATCCTGAACCGGTCCCTCTCTCCCGCAAGAAACTTTTCAAACCTCTCGTCCTTGAGCGGCCGCATGATGGCGCCTGTCTTGTAACCCTCACAGCTCAGCCGGACGATCATAGAAGGGAAATTGCCGAAGTGCGCGCTCACAAGAATAACGCCCTTTCCCTTTGCCAGTGCTTTGTCCAGATGCTTTTTATTCACAATCTCGTATCTGGCCTTCATGAACGCAGGAGACTTGCCGACTATCGTGACCAACTCAATGGCTGACTTAGCCATGGAAATAAAACATTCCATGGTTATCCGGCTGATCTCTTTCTGGCTCTTTTCTGCGCTGAAACCCGCACGAAGGTTCTGCAAGGCTACTTTTTTAAACTTTCCGCCCAGAAAATATCCCAGTGCTCCGAAAGCCTTAGCTATCTCATAAAGCAGGAATTGGGGCAGATGGCGCAATATCAAAGAACATACGACAAAAAAACCGAATCCGGCCGAATATATGAACGATCGCTGTATTTTTTTAAGGAACATTATGCTTCAAATCCTTATTATATCAAATTTTCTCCGGATTTCAAGCACTTTCATAGTGCCAAAACCCCGGAAGTCAATTAAAGCTTATATCCGATCTTGCGCAGCAATTGTTTCCGCCATGCTATATCTTCAGTTGTTTCAATGCCTTTTGGCTTTGATCCATCAATGACACCCATAATGCCTCTGCCGCCGTCTGTCTGCGCTACAATAACCTCTATGGGATTCGCAGAAGCGCAATAAATCGAACAAACCTCGGGAACCGCCTTGACCGCATTAAGGACGTTTATAGGATAAGAGTCTTTGAGCATTATGATAAAACTATGGCCTGCGCCTATGCTAAGGGCGTTTTCGCATGCCAGGTCCTTCAGAGCCTGATCAGTGCCTTCTGCGCGCACCTTGCACGCCCCGGATGATTCGACGAACGCCAGGCCGAATTTAATAGCGGGGACAGCCGAAATAAGGGCTTCATAAATATCTTCGACCGTCTTGATAAAATGGCTCTGGCCGATTATGACGTTTATATCTTCCGATTTCTTTATCTTGACCGCTGTAAGCTCGAGCATAACCGCCTCCCGCTTTTAGGAAAAGTATTGTAACATATATTCAAAACACCCAAAAGAAAAATCAAAGAACACAGCAATATAAACCAATCCCCTGACTGCGTATACACTGTCAGCCCCTGCGCGGGAATGCTGATCCTGCGAGTCAAAGATCCGGGCACAAATATGGCGTTGCCCGCAGTATCCTTGACTAATCCTTCGACCGAGCCAAGAGGGCCTATAAAACCCGATACCCCTGTATTTGCCGAGCGAACCATAGGCACGCGGTTCTCAATAGCCCTGAAGACCGAAGCCTGAAAATGCTGGAACGGCGCCGAAGTCCTCTGATACCAGGCGTCGTTCGTCACCGTGACAAGAAAACCCGCGCCGGCGCTAACAAATCTTCTGGACAACTCCGGGAAAAGGTCTTCAAAGCATATAAGGCAGGAAAACTTAGCGCCGGAGGCAGAGCCGCCGACCGGCAAAGCGAATATTTTGTAATCGAGCCCCCTTTTTACTTCGCCTATGGGCACGATCGTCTGAAGAAATCCGAATATGCCCGGCAGGGGGATATATTCGCCGAAAGGGACAAGATGCAGTTTATCGTAAATATCCCTGCCTCCTTCAGGCCGGAACAGCACAGCGCTGTTATAATAATCCCCTGCGCGGCTTGTGACAGCCCCGGCAAGCAGATGTATCCCGGCGTCCTGCGCCATCTGCATAAGGCCTGCGGTAAAATCCGAATCTTCAGTCAGAATAGCGGGCACTGAAGCTTCCGGCCATATCAACAGGTCCGGTTTCTCCTGCGCAGCCTGATGCGAAAGGGATATATATCTTTGCATTATATATTCGACGGCGTTTGAGTCCCATTTAAGCTCCTGCGGGATGCTGCCCTGGACAACCGAGACCTTAAGAGCCTTTTTATCCAGGGAGCCGGCTTTAGTAAAAAAATCCATGCGGGATGCCCCGTAAAAAGCCGCGCATAGAAAAAGACACGACACCGCTATGGCAGAGATCGCGCTATTGTTCTTTTCTCTGCTGACTGCGCCGCGGATGATCTCATAGATCGCCGCATTCGCCATCATCACCATAAAAGACACGCCCCATGCGCCGGTGATATCCGCTGTCTGGATAAGCGTAAGCGCTTTATGCTGGCTATAACCCAGAAGCGCCCAGGGGAATCCTGTCATGAAATAACTTCGGCAATACTCAAGCAAAACCCATAGTGCGGGAATAAAAAAAACTTTAAAAATACTTGAGCGCGATCTTGCCCACCATACATATAGGCCGAACACGCCCCAGTAAAGAGCGAGGTATAAAACCAACAGCAGCATCCCGGCTGCAGTTACATATGCGAGCCAGTATATCGTGCCCAGCCAGAATATCGCGCCGCATGCAAAACCGAGAATAAATGACTGCTTTTTATTATGCGAATTGTTTACTGCGAAAAAAAACGGGAGAAATCCGAACCATGCAAGGAACTCAAGGTTAAGATTCGCGAATGCAAGAGCCAGGAGTAAAGCCGATATCACTGTCCGCAGCATTTTTTATATTTTTTGCCCGAGCCGCAGGGGCAGGGATCGTTGCGGCCGACTCTCGGTCCGGCGGCAGCAGGCGGGGCAGCCGGTTTTTTTTGAGGTTCTGCCTGCAATACGGGTTTTTGCGCGTCAGGATGCACCATTTCAGCGGCGCTTGCGTCAAAAACCGTCTTCATCCGCCTGGGCTCTTTTTGCGGCTGCATCCTCAGCATTATCTCAACAGCCTCATCCTCGATTCCGGCTATCATCTGGCTGAAATTAGCGAATGCCTCGTTCTTATATTCTATAAGCGGGTCCCTGTGACCGTACGCACGCAGGCCTATGCCCTCGCGCAATTTGTCCATAGAGTATAGATGGTCTTTCCATCTCGAGTCGATGACCTGAAGGAAAACCATGCGTTCCATGTAACGGATGGCATCGGCGCCGAAGGCAGATTCTTTTGATTCATAAGCTTTTTGGATCATCTCTATCAGCAAATCTTTAAGCGCTTCCGGCTGTTTGCTTTGTACCGCTGAAATATCTAAGATAGCGCCGAATTTCTCGCTCATCCAGTTGCATAATTCCTGCGCGCCTGCTTCGCTGAACTCTTTTTCTCCGGAAGCGATAGCTGCCTGGATATAGCCGTCTATCAATCGTTCGACTATTCCGAGGATTTCGTCTTTGAGCGAAACGCCCTCGAGGACAGAGCGCCGCTGCGTATATATGACCTCGCGCTGCTTGTTCATTACATTGTCGTATTCCAGAAGCTGTTTGCGTATCTCGAAGTTATGGCCTTCGACTCTCCGCTGCGCCACTTCTATGGATTTGCTGACCCATGGATGGTCTATTACCTGGCCTTCTTCAAGGCCCAGAGTCGTCATCATGCCTGCCAGGCGGTCGCCGCCGAAAAGCCTCATCAGATCGTCTTCAAGAGAAACATAAAACCTGGAAGAACCCGGATCTCCCTGGCGGCCGCATCGGCCGCGCAGCTGGTTGTCGATACGCCTGGCTTCGTGGCGTTCGGTGCCCAGAACATGCAGGCCGCCAAGCGCCACGACTTTTTCGTGTTCGGAGAGCGCTTCTTTTTTATATTTCTCGATGACTTTCTTATATTCGTCTGCATATGCGGGATCGTCATTGGCTAACTTCTGGGATAAAAGATTCTTTGCCATAAATTCGGGATTGCCTCCCAGAAGGATATCCGTTCCGCGGCCTGCCATATTTGTCGCGATCGTCACGCCCGAGAAACGCCCTGCCTGCGCTACTATCTGCGCTTCCATCTCGTGGAACTTGGCATTGAGGACCTGATGAGGCACGCCTTTGCGCTTTAAAAGCTCCGCTAAAAGCTCTGATTTCTCGATGGTGATGGTGCCGACAAGAACAGGCCTGCCCTGTTTATTTAAATCCGCGATCTCTTCGACAACAGCGTTGAATTTCTCTTTTTCGGTCTTATAGACTATGTCGGCGTGGTTTATTCGCACAAGCGGCCGGTTAGTGGGCATTGCAACAACATCTAGCTTATAGATTGATTTAAATTCGTTGGCTTCCGTATAAGCCGTGCCTGTCATGCCAGCCAGTTTTTCATACATGCGGAAATAATTCTGGAAAGTAATAGTGGCCAGGGTCTGGTTTTCCTGCTCTATCTTCATGCCTTCTTTGGATTCGATCGCCTGGTGAAGTCCGTCCGACCATCTTCTGCCCGGCATTAGCCTTCCGGTAAATTCATCCACGATAATGACCTGTCCGTCCTTGACTATGTATTCCCGGTCGCGCTTATAGAATTCTTTCGCGCGCAAAGCCTGCTGGGTATGATGCTTTAGCTCCATTGTCTCAAGGCTGTGCAGGTCCTGCGCGCCCCATAACCTGGAGGCCTTTGATTCTCCGTCTTCCGTCAAAGAGATGGTGTGGGCTTTTTCATCCGCGATATAATCGAATCCCTTGCCCACATCCTCTCCCTTATGCTTTGCCTCGATCTGATCGTTCTCTGTGATTCGCCGGCCGCTCAATTGATCGGCTATTCTGCGTGCCTGGGCGTATTTGTCAGTCGATTCTTCGGACGCTCCCGAGATTATCAAAGGAGTCCTGGCTTCATCCACCAGTATGGAATCGACTTCGTCGACAATCGCGTAATAAAAATCCCTCTGGACAAGGTCGGATAGAGAATATTTCATATTGTCCCTGAGGTAATCAAAACCGAACTCGTTGTTCGTGCCATAGGCGATATCGCAGCCGTAAGCGTGCTGGCGCGCCTGGTCTGACATGTCGTGCTGTATGACCCCGACTGATAGCCCCAGAAAACGGTAGATAGGCCCCATCCATTCGCTGTCCCTTTTAGCCAGGTAATCGTTCACAGTAACTATATGCACGCCTTTCCCAAGAAGGGCATTGAGATATGCGGGAAGCGTAGCAACCAGAGTTTTTCCTTCACCCGTGGCCATTTCGGCTATCTTGCCTTCATGCAGGATAATGCCTCCAGCTATCTGCACGTCAAAATGCCTGAGGTTTATAGTGCGCCGCGATGCTTCCCTTACAACGGCAAAAGCCTCGGGCAGAATATCCTCGTAGATCCTGTTGCGTTCAAGCTTTATTTTATCCTTTATCTTATCTTTTTCTTCCTGAATGGTCACTTCGGCAAGCGCATCCCGAAGCTGGTCTATGCGCGGCTGTACCTGGATAAGTTTCTGTGCCAGGCGCTTCTTGAACTCCTCCGTCTTAGCGCTCAGCTGGGAGTCGGAGAGTTTTTCAGTCGCAGCTTCAAAGCTGTTGACCTTTGATACGATGCGCGCAAGCGCAGGGATCGCCGCCGCCGAGGACATAGGCATTTCGCGGTTCAGCACAATACTGACGTTGGAGCATGACCGGTTTATCTTGTTCTGAGCCTTTTTTAAGACTGCGTTTTTTATAAAACCTAACATAAATATTCCTTTTGTCTAGCCTGTTGCATTGCGGTCCGCGCTGAATCGCAGGTAAGCCTCGATAAAATCGTCTATCTTCCCGTCCAGGACGGCGTTTACGTTGCCTGTCTCGAACTCAGTGCGATGGTCTTTTATCATAGTGTAGGGCTGCAGGACATATGAGCGGATCTGCGAGCCCCATTCGATCTTTTTCTTTTCCGTAGAGTGTTTGGCCAGCTCTTCTTCCCGTTTTTTCTCCTGCAATTCGTACAGTTTCGCCTTGAGGACCTTCAATGCGGTTTGCTTATTCTGATGCTGAGACCGCTCGTTCTGGCACTGGGCCGATAATCCCGAAGGGATATGCGTTATGCGCACTGCCGTATCGGATTTTTGCATGTGCTGGCCTCCGGCTCCCTGAGCCCTGAACGTCTCGATGCTTAGATCCTTTTCGTCTATAGATACATCTGCATTGTCGCCTATATCCGGGATCACGTCTACCGAAGCGAAAGAAGTGTGCCTGCGTTTATTGGAATCAAACGGCGATATTCTTACAAGCCTGTGCACGCCGCGCTCTGCGCGCAGGTATCCGAAGGCATATTCGCCTTCGATCAGAATAGTGACGTTTTTTACGCCCGCCTCTTCCCCGGGCAAAAGGTCGAGGGTCCTTACCGAATAGCCTTTATCCTGCGCCCAGCGCGTATACATGCGCAAAAGCATATCCGCCCAGTCGCATGCCTCCGTGCCTCCCGCTCCCGCGTTTATGCTCAGGATAGCGTCGTTGAAATCCACCGGCCCGCTCAATAATGTCTTAAATTCCACCTGGGCCAGTTCTTTTTGCAGAGCGGCAATGTTTTTTTCAAGGTCGGAGATCAGATCCTGATCGTTCGGGCCCGCAAGGCCCGCAAGCTCTTCAAGCTCCGCGTATTTTTTAAACGAATGTTCCCAGGGCTCAACTACCGATTTGAGGTTCTTGAGCTTCCTGACCACTGCGGTAGAGTTTTGCTCGTCGTTCCAGAAATCAGGCAGGGACATCAATTGGGAAAGGCGGTCGATCTCTTTTTTTTTGGCATCGATGTCAAAGATAACCTCTTAGGTTGCGGATACTGCCGCCTGCGGAAGAAAGTTTTTCTTTTATATCTGATAGCATTATTATCTCCTTACGGTCCTCATTAAAAGTCGATCTTATTTCTTGATGCCTTTGATAGCAAGGATAAGCTCGTCCTTGCTGTCAGCGAACTCCATAGCCTCGGCCTCAGTTACAAGGCCTTCTTTGACGAGGCGCGAAAGCGACTGGTTGAAGGACATCATGCCGAACATCTCGCTCTCCTCCAGGAACCTGGTCATCTCCCAGATCTTGCCCTCGCGTATGAGCCTGCTTATCGTTGGAGTCAATGTCATGACCTCTGCGGCAGGAATGCGGGATTTGCCGTCTTTAACGGGTATAAGCCGCAAAGAAATGACGCCCTTTAACAAAAACGACAGCTGCATTCGTATCTGCTGATGCTGGTGCGGAGGGAAGAAGTTTATGATGCGCTCGACTGTCTGCGGCGCATTTACGGTGTGCAGGGTGCTCAGAACCAGAACCCCGGTTTCAGCCACTGTCAACGCGGCCTGCATTGTATCCAGGTCGCGGATGTTGCCTATATAGATGACGTCAGGGCTCTGCAGTGTGAACGCGCGCAGAGCCGTGGGATACGAAGAAACGTCCTTGCCGAGCTCGCGCTGGTTTATAAGCGAATTTTTATCCGTAAAAGTGAACTCTATGGGCTCTTCGAGAGTAAAAATATGTTTATGGGCATTAGTATTGATATATTCGACCATGCTGGCTATTGTGGTGGATTTGCCTGAACCCATCGTGCCCGTTAAAAGAACTATACCGCGGCGCTCCATCGCAAGTTTTTTCAGGATCTCGGCAGGCACTTTCAGGTCTTCAAGCGTTTTTGTAGCAGGAGGGATATTCCTTGCGACTATCGAAGGCCAGTTGCGCTGCATGAAGATACTAACGCGAAAACGCCTTTTGAGGCTGGGCTCAAAATAGGCGAAATCGATGTCTTTCGCCTGGCGGAATAATTCTCTGGCCTCTTCGGACAAGAGCTTCTGTAAAGCCATTTCAATGTCATCGATAGAAACCGACGCTTCGGTGACAGGCAACACCTGACCGTTAATGCGCAGGCGCACCGTTGTGCCTGCTCTGAAAAAAAGGTCAGAGGCATCTTTTTCGACCATCATCTTTAAATAATCCGTTATATCCATAGCAGTATTCTCCTTGAAAAATTATTATACCACTTTCCTGGATTTTTCCGTAGCAGAAAATTCCATGTATCTGCCAAGCATCAGCCGCGTCTGCGCATCGAGCGCGGGGGTCGAGCCAAGAACAAGGATCACGACCGGCACGATTATCCACTCTGCTATCATTATGACGTTCTTGAACCAGGACACGCCTTTAGGCCTGGGGGGAAGAATAGTCCAGCTCAAAATGATCCATACCAGGCTTGTGTATAATGTAAAATCAAACAACAGTCCTGTTATACGCGGAAGATTATATCCGATAGCAGACTGAGCAAAAAACCTGCCTCCAAGAAGCAAAGGCAGGGGCGCTATAAGACCTATTATAATAGCCCAGACAGCCCAGGTCACATGACTTTCCAGAAGCTGGAATGAGCGCCTTAATTTTGTAAAGACCGGAATATGCCTGTTCCCGATCAATCTGCTGACTAAAAAAGGAAAGTTTTCCACGCCCCACGCCCAGCGGCGCTTCTGTTTATATTGCACCCAGAGAGTCTTAAAAAAATTACTGCTGTATGCCGCGTCCATTGACACTGTAGTGTACAATGGCACTACCCTGTAATCTCCGTTGAAATGCAAAAATGCCTTCCAGTATACTACAGAGTCGTCGGAGATCATATCCACAGGCCAGTAATCTATATCTACAAGCGTCCTGAAAGACATACTGTGGCTGGAAAACGTCACAAATTTCTCAAGCCGCATGCTCTCGATCATCTGGCAGAACGAAGCGCTTGTCTCGATGATCCTGGCAAACGCGGGAGCATGCCAGATATTATTGTTGTACACCGGGATCGGCTGATATGACGCCCGATGCGGACTGGGGCTTGTAAGGAAGTGATACGACAGACAACCAAAATATTCTTCGTCAACGCAGGTATCTGCGTCAAAACACGACACTATCACATCTTCCAGGGGAGTGCCTTTTGCCTGTATATATTTTTTTGCCTGCTTTGCAGCCCACGTAGCATTTGCGCCTTTTAAACGCTTCTCCCCGGAAAGATTGTCGGGATGAAAGACAATAAGCAGCTCCGAGAATGCGCTGCCGAAGTCTTCCCCGAGGACTTTTGCATGTTCCAAAGCAGGTTTGTATCTTTCTTCAAAAGCAAGCACAACGATAATTTTATCATGGGGATAGCGGCAGGCCTTTAATGCATCGAGAGACGGCCGGATTATATCCAGGCCTTCTTTATAAACCGGAAATATAACAAGCTGATAAAGCCTGTCCCAGCCCTGGATTTTCTGACAGGCCTTAAGCCAGTTTTTCCTGCGCTGCCTGGCCAGCTGCCTGTTAGCCATCACAAGAAGAGTGGTCAAATATACCGTTCGCACGATCCAGTAAAAGTCAAAGACGATTATAAGCACCGCGCAGTATACCGGTTTCCACACTGCAAGGCCGACAAAAAACAATATCACCCCCCACGACAGCGCGCCCGGGATTATCTCAAGGGTCCGGGTGATGCGCCGGCTATTGTGTCTTTTCATCTTTTTTATCACCGGTTCGCCAGTCCATCAGATTCATCCGCTGTTCAATATTCTTAAGTTTTATAAAATCGGGCAGGGAGAAAGGATAAACTCGGTTGCGCATTTCAAGGCGGTAAAGATTGTCGTATAGATTGCCGTCGGGCGCTGCCTGCATGTCCATGAAATACAAACTGTCCGAATGCGGGTCATAAAACCCGGTCGAACTGCGCTTGGACAGGTTTACCAGCGTGACCGGGCTGGCATCGCGGCGCGCCTCGCATATCAGGATACGCTTGCTGCAGATGAGTATAATGTGATAATTATCCGAATACCAGAACGCGTCGTTTATCACATCAGAGGGGAAATTAAGCACCATCGAATCCTGCGTGGCGCCGTTTTTTTTGCCCTGCGGCAGTTCGACGATCCCCACCTGGCGATTATTGAAATAAAACAGTTTTGTCCTGTCAGGAGAGACCACCCATTTCCTGGGCAGGGGCGTAATAGGAATAAACGCGCACATCTGTTCAAAACGGCTGCCGTCGAAATCCGACCTGTAGATCATGTTGTCGTCGCGGTTTACGTAATAAAATGCCCCTTTGGCCTCATCCGGCCAGAAAAACGATATCCGTTCTTTATTGACCTGCTGTATGTCGGGCCGCATCGGGAAAAGTATGATTTTCTCCCTTCGCACGACTCTGCCGGCCTCTACTTCGATATCGCTTGTGTAGGGATAATAGCCTTCCATCTCGAGCTCAAGGCTGTATTTGCCCGGAAGAAGCTCCGTTATTGACATGGGCGTTTTCTCAGGCAGCGGATTTCTGTCAAGCAACACCGCTGCGCCGGCAGGCTGAGTCTTCAGGGAAATTATGCCCGTCTTGGTGAACTTAAAATTGCGGCTGTCGAATTTATAGCTTAAAGCAAAAGCAAGAATGAACGGCAGGCCTATCACAAACACGGCAACGCTCGCGTAATAAAAAACGGTCCTTATTTTCTGGTCTGCGGACACTTTGACTCCCTGTCGTATTCGAATGTCTTCTTCTTGTGAAGAAGATGGTGATATGCGCGGGCGAACCTGTGCGCTTCGTCCCGTACCCTGCGTATCAGGTTAAGAGCAGGCGTATCATGCGCCAGGCGGACCGGCTTATCCCTGCCTTTAATATACAGATTTTCATCTTCCTTTGCAATACTTAACAGAGCTATATCCAGCCCTAATTCCACCAGGACTTCCTGCGCGGCCAAAAGATGCTGTTTGCCGCCGTCTATAAGCACAAGGTCGGGAAGTTCGATGTTTTCGTTTGCCAGCCGGGCATACCTGCGCCGCACAACCTCCCTGATCATCGCATAATCGTCGATGCCGGCGACAGTCTTGATCCTGAACCTGCGGTAATT
>JALOQI010000047.1 GCA_025453435.1 Candidatus Omnitrophota bacterium | reverse complement strand
ACAGGCGCAAATCTATACTTATAATTCCGTGTCCCATCGGATATACGCAACTCGCTTTCTCCTGAAAGCTCCTTGCATCCGTGGGATTCATTCGGGCTTAGGCGCTTTTTCCGTCTCGATCACGAACTCGCCGGAGATATTGTAACTTTTTGTCAAATAAACCATCGCCTTGTTGCAAAGGCCCTGCTTCATATATAGAACCGCGAGGTTGAAATTCGTAGGCTTGTATTGAGGGTCGAGTTTGAGCGCCTCGAGGAACATGTTTTCAGCCTGTTCCATCTGGCCTTTTGCAGCATATATGACGCCGACGTTATTGAAAATGAATTTCCGGTAGCTGGCGACCTCCATGCCGATCACCATTGCCTTCTGATATGCAACTATCGCTGAATCAAGACCGCCGGATTTCTGAGCAAGCACTCCTTCGTTGTAATAGTTGAGGCCTTCTTCCTGCGCCAGCTTCCCGGCGTAAGAGACACCGGCAAAAAGAAATATCGCTGCAGCAACCCCTATCACTTTTCTGGCGATCACCGTGCCCTCCTTTTTATTGACCGTTTAATTAACGCTGTGACCTTAGATTATATCAACGAACGCGGGTCTTCTCAATATATTTCTCAAGAAGAGCGCGGAATTTCTTTAAAGCCCGGTATCTGTGGGACCTGGCGTGCTTTATCTTTGCCCCGAGCTGGCCGAATGTCTTGCCGTATTCGGGGATAAGGAACAAAGGATCGTAACCGAATCCGAATTTTCCGGCAGGCTCGTACGCGATAACACCGCTGCACCGGCCCTCGACCACACCTATAAGGCCGCTTGCGTCAGCCAAAGCTACAGCGCAGGCGTAATACGCTTTGCGCCTTTTCATGGGAAGGCCCTCTAAAAACCCCAGAAGTTTGAGATTGTTTTTTTCGTCGCTCTTGTCTTTGCCGCTGAAACGCGCCGAACGAACGCCCGGAGCTCCGTTCAACTCTCTGACGCAAAGGCCTGAATCTTCGCCCATGCAAAGCTTTTTGTAGAAACGGCCGCCTGCGACGGCTTTTTTTGCCGCATTTTCGGCAAATGTCGAACCGTTCTCTACTATGCGCGGGGTTTTTGGGAAATCAGCCAGGGAATGAATAGTAAAGCGGAGATCTTTGAGGATATGTTTTATTTCCCCGAGTTTCTTCCTGTTTTTTGTGGCAACGATGAGTTCAGGCCGCATGCGTTAAAGGATGCCTTTGAGCTGCTGCCTCTGGAGGCCGATCAACTGCTCTATGCCTGCCTGCGCGAATGAAAGCATTCCTGTCATCTCGTTTTTATTGAAAGCCATGCGCTCGGCAGTGCCCTGGATCTCGATGAATTCTCCGGCCGAGGTCATAACGACGTTCATGTCCACGTCGGCGCGGGAATCTTCTTCATATGCAAGGTCGAGCATCATAGCACCGTTGACAATTCCCACGCTCGTCGCAGCAACGAATTCCCTTACCGGTATGCCCGATATCATGCCGTCTTTTTTAATTTTATTGAGCGCATCCACAAGGGCTATGAACGCGCCTGTGATCGAAGCGGTCCTTGTGCCGCCGTCGCCCTGCAGGACGTCGCAATCAAGCCATACGGTACGCTCTCCTATCTTATCCATATCCGTAACTGCCCGGAGCGACCTGCCTACGAGCCGCTGGATCTCGTATGTCCTGCCTGAATCTTTGTTGCGCTGGATGCGCGTTTTGCAGGACCGGGGAAGCATCCCGTATTCCGCAGTGACCCAGCCTTTTCCTGAATTTTTTAAAAATGGCGGCACTGACTCTTCGACTGAAGCGCTGCAGATGACTTTGGTATTGCCCAGCTCTATAAGACATGAACCCTCTGCGAACTTGAGGTAATTTCGTGTTATTGTGACCTTTCTAAGCTCGTCCGGCTGCCTGCCGTCTATCCTTGGCATCGTGGATCCTTTCTGTTTTTATTTTATGCAAACCCTGTTCTTGCCGTCAGCCTTTGCTTTATACAATGCCTGATCGGCCACTGCGATCAACTCGTCTTTTTTCATGCCCTGGCGGTAAGTTGTGATTCCGCCGCTCAGCGACAGAGCGATCTCTTTGCGCACATCCTTGTTCTCCAGCTCCATCTTGCCCACTGATTTTCTGATCTTATCGGCCGCCGCGGCCGCGCCCTTCGCGTCGGTATAGGGCAATATGACCACAAATTCGTCTCCGCCGTACCTGCAGATGATATCCACCTGACGCACATTGTCCTTGATGACCGAAGAAATATGCTTCAATACCCTGTCTCCCTGAAGATGGCCGAATTTATCGTTGTAAGATTTGAAATGGTCTATGTCGAATATGATAAGGCTCAATGTATGCTTGTAGCGCTCGGCCCTCATTATTTCGACTGTCAGCTGTTCCTGGAAATACCTGTGATTGAATACACCGGTCAGAGAATCCGTTATCGCAAGAGACCCGAGTGTTTCGCATAAACGTATATTCTCCACCTGCGCCACTGTCTGATGCGCAAGCAAAGAAAGATATCTCAGGTCAGCCTCGGTGAATATTTTCATCTCGGACAATTTATCCGTCACGTTCATAACGCCTATGACCTGAGTATCTATCTTAAGAGGCAGGGAAATAAACGATTTGGACTTATACTGGTCCGCCCTTGAGTGCACTTTAAACCTCGGATCGGTATCTATATCGGTGACTAATAAAGCCTCTCCTTCTTTAGCGACCCATCCGGAGATCAGATCCCCCACCTTTACCCGCCATGACGCGCGTTCGCGGCTTATGCCGCGCGAGCCTTTCAATACAAGCTCGTTGGCAGCTTCATCCAGGAACAACAGAGAGGATTTCTCGGCCTCGACTATCTGTATCGCTTTGTCCGCGACAAAATCAGCCAGGTCCTCGAGCCGGTAGATAGCGGACATCTTGGTGTAAGCGTCCATTATTATCTCAAGTTTGAGCTTTTCTTTCTCGAGGCGCTCCAGAAGCTCGCGGTTGCGCATTATAAGTGTGTGCTTTTCAAGGCCTCTTTTTATAACCAGCTTGAGATGTTCTATATCGTAGGGTTTTATGATGTAATCGTATGCCCCAACCTTAAGGGCTTCGATCGCCGACGAAACCGTGGCGTATCCGGTTGAAATTATAAAACACACCTCGGGATATTTATGGCTGATGGAACGTATGAGCTCGATCCCCTGGATATCGGGCAGGACCAGATCCACTACAACCGCGTTAAAAAACTTATGCTTGAACTGTTCTACCGCATCAGAGCCTTTATTGACCGTAGTTACGGCGTATCCTTCCTCGCTCAAGCCGGCTTTTAAATGCTGGCATAACAGCTTGTCGTCTTCAACCACCATCACGCTGTGTTTGTCTAAAGGCATAAAACGCTCCGGGCTATTTATTATCTGCTCTTCTGACAGGCAGCCGTATGGAAAAAGTGGACCCTTTGCCCTCTTGAGTTTCCACATCCAGCGTCCCGTGATGAGCCTTTACTATTTCTTTCGATATGCACAGGCCGAGGCCCAGGCCTCTGTGTTTCGTGGTAAAGAAAGGCGTAAAAAGATTTTCAAGGACATTCGCCGGTATACCGCTTCCGGTATCGGTCACGCTAATAATGATACTTTCCTTTTCCTTTCTCGCCCAGATGGTCAGGGTTCCGCCGTCCGGCATTGCCTGCGCGGCATTAGTTACGAGTATCGAAAGAACCTCGCGCATCTGCATGCCGTCGGCTTGTACCGAAGGCATGCCCGGCTCAACGCGTGTCACCAGTTTTATCCTGTTTTCCTTGAGGCTGTCCCGCAGGGCCTGATTCTTCAAAAGCTCGGAGATCAGCACATTTATCTCCAAATCGATGAGCATAAGCCTCTTTGGATAGCTCAATCTCAAAACATTGTTAAGGACATCGTTTGCGTATGCGAGGCCTTTTTCTATATCCTCGGCGCCCTGTTGCGCCTCAGGCATATTTTTATCTATTCCTGCCTTCAGCGGAGCAATGCAGGCCTGGATCTCGGCGAAGATATTGCGCAATTCGTGATTTATGACAGTGGCCATCCTGCCCATAGCGGCCATTCTTTCATATTCCAGAAGCTGTTTATGCACCTCTGCCAGCTGGGCTGAGGAGCGCGAGACTTCGTCGGTAAGATGAGTGACTTTCCTGGAACATTGCTCGAGCTCGTTCCTAGTCAACTGCAGCTGAAGCATCGTCTGGTTGAAAAAATCAGCCAGGCCTTCTATCTCGTCTCCCGAATGAATATCTATTATGCGATGATTCAAGTCACCTTTACCGAAAGCCGCAATGCCGTCGCGCAGTTTCCTGACCGAGCGCACTATATGGCCGCCGCTCCACAGCCCGAACACCAATGACAGCATGATTGACAGGATAACGGCAAGGATAAAAAAATACATAAGCCTGTCCCGGAGGCCGAACACATTTTTATCCGGGATACCTATGCCAAGAATGCCTATGGGATTATCCTGTATGTCCAATATCGGAGCATAGCCCGCCAGATACAGCCGATCGGCTACCTTAAGCCTGCCGATATAAGTTTCTTTATCCTTCAGGATACGCTTCGATACGCTTTCGGGAAGCCTGGAGCCAAGGACTGCAGCATTCGGGCCGCCCGGCACGTTCGACGCTATTCTTATATCCCCCAGGAATATGCTTGCGACAAGGTCAGTGCCTTCGGTTATTTTATTTATTATGAATCCCGGGTTGTTATTCAGAAGATACCCGGCAGTTATCGTGCCGATTATTATCTCATTTGTATTGATAAGCGGCTGGGTGGTCCTGATGATCAGGCCTTGGGCCGGCGCGGTGCCTTCGATCTTGGCTTTTTTAAACAATCCGAATTTTGCGAGTTCCGGCTCGGGCATTATTTCAGTGCCCACAGACACCTGATTCCTCATAGCCCTGCGTATAAGAAGGTCCCTGCTGAAATTATACCCTTCCAGCGAAGGATCGCGCATAGACACTATTACCGTGCCTCCCTCATCGGTTATAACAAAAAAGTCCAGTTTATTATGTTCGACCACCTTGGCGTATTCGTTGCGCAAAAGGTCGAACTGGTCTTCCATGATAAGCGTTGAAACGCGCCTGTTCTGGTCGCGCGTGACGTATTTGAGGTTTTGCCTTGCGCTTTCATAGACGCTCATGGCAAGAGCTAAGTTATTAGTTATGCGGTGGCGCGCTTCGTATACTGCGATGCGGCTTAAAAAAACAACGGTGATCGTTCCCACTATCACAAGCGGCAAAGTCGAAGTCAGCAAAAGCAGATTGACGAGCTTATACTGTAGCACCGCAGCCCGCATACGCGAGAAAATATATCCCGCGGTATTTCCTTATAGCATCTATTACAGTTTCGGACCTGCTGCCCTTGCCTATCATGCCGGCCAGGCCGGCTTTGAGCAGTATCGGGCTGAACTGGTCCATGCGCTTACTTGTCGTCGGCCCGCTTGAGCCGATAGGTTTTCCGGGGGGAGTTCTCGTAGGGCCGCAAAAATATATGATCCGGCCTGCGAGATCTACGGGCAATTTTCTGCCGTGCCTGACAGCTTCTACGAGCCTGGCGTGCGCCTGATCGCGCGCGGTATAGATCACCCCGCTCAAAAGCACGTCATCGCCCGCTTTGAGCGCCGATACTGCTTCCCGGGTTAACGGAGTTCGGATTATCTTCATAACGATTAAATGACCGCAGATGCGCTGCGGGTCGCATGGCAGCTGATATTCACCGCTACCGGCATGCCTGCAATATGTGTCGGGTGCTCCTCGATCTTGACCGCCAGAGCTGTCGTCTTGCCTCCCAGCCCCATCGGCCCTATGTTCAATTTGTTAATGGTCTTTAGAAGATCTTTCTCAAAGGCAGTCTGCGGATGACCGATCTTTTTCAGGAGGGCTTTTTTTGCAAGGAGGCACGCGTGATCGGCAGTGCCTCCTATTCCGACGCCGACAACGTAAGGCGGGCATGCGTCAGGGCCCGCAATCTTCACTGCGTCCACAATAAATTTTTTAATATCCTTGACGCTTGCCGTAGGGTTGAACATCTTCAGCTGGCTTTTGTTCTCGCTGCCAAAACCCTTGGGCAATACAGATATCTTGATCTTATTCCCCTTTACTATATCAATATATATGATACCAGGGGTATAACCTGATGCGCCGCGGCCGACAGGATCCCTGACTATAGATTCGCGGAAGTATCCTTTTCGATATCCATTCTTTATGCCCTTAAATACAGCCTGGTTTATATTTCCGCTGACATGGACATCCTGGCCTATCTCTAGAAAAACACACGGCAGTCCGGTGTCCTGGCAGATAGCCACTTTCTCCTTTGCGGCGATAGCGGCATTATCCAGGATAGCCTTGATAAGAGTCTTGGCCCGCCGGTTAGTCTCACGCTCATACGCGGCCTTCAGGCCCGCCAGAACATCGGGCCTGAGCTTGAAATTCGCTTTCAAACACAGGTCTGCGACCGCATCGCTTATTTTTTGAGCTTTTATTAATCGCATTTGTATTGTGCGGCTACTGTCGTCTGTATGCCGCCCCTGCTGTTAAAGATCCCGGTGATCCTGGCCCATTTGGGTTTTGTCGCTGCGACAAAATCTTCCAGGATCTTATTGACCACATGCTCGTGGAATATGCCCACGCTTCTGTATGAAATCGTATATAATTTAAA
>JALOQI010000046.1 GCA_025453435.1 Candidatus Omnitrophota bacterium | reverse complement strand
GCGCCCTTAGAAGTCAGCTTTACCTTTATAATCCTTCTATCCGAAGGATCGTAGACGCGCTGGACATAACCCGCCTTTACCAGCCTGTCGACCAGCCCCGTAGCAGCTGCCGTTGTCACGCTCAGGTATCTGGCAACATCGGTCATGCGCAGCTGTGCGGCCTTATTAAGGTATATCAATATGAATATCTGGGGCGGCGTGATCGTCCCGCTTGTGAGCTCATTTATTTCGCGCTTCCATAAGCCGCGTATGACTTCGGGCATGATCTCTATAAGCGACTGGGCATATTCGGTTAGCGGGCGGCTATCCATAATTCACTCCCTTGATTATTAATATAGTTAATTATCAGCTACATAAAATATATAGCATATTAACTTTAATTTGTCAAGGCTTACGTTCGGGCAAGTATCAGGCCGGAGGCGAGATATGGCCTGGGGCAAGGGACGCGGCCCACGGGTCGTCTTTTGATTTCGAATCGCGGCGGGCGTGGTTGCGGAACTCCTCGATAACAGCCTGCATCTGTAAGGCCGTCTTTGCACTTGTCGCATGCTGGCGCAGATGCCGCACGCTGTGATGGCCCCAGGTGTACCAGATAAAGAATTTGCGGAAAGTCACTACGCCTACCCGTTCGCCGTGAAAACCTATGCACAACTGCAGGTGTTCCTGCATTACATCGGAGATCTGAGCAACGCCGGGCCTGCGGGAGATCGTGCCGTCCGAGAAATACTCTTCCAGCTCTTTGAATATCCAGGGATTGCCCAAAGCGCCGCGCGCTACCAGAACCGCGTCGCAGCCGGTTTCGTCGAACATTTTCTTTGCAAGCCTGGCTGTGAATATATCGCCGCTTGCGATGACCGGGATCGAAACGCTTTTCTTTACATCTGATATCGTCTTATAATCCGCGGATCCTGTGTAACCCTGCTGTTTAGTCCGGCCGTGGATAAAAACAGCCTTAACCCCAGCATCCTCCAGCCGCATCGCTACTTCCGGCGCGTTTATAGATCTTTCATCCCAGCCTGTGCGGATCTTGACCGTAACCGGCACAGGGGACATTTTAATGACGATCTTCACTAATTTCTGCAATTTCGGCGGGTCTTTTAACAGGCTCGCCCCTTCTCCCCTCCGGGTGACCTTGCGCTCCGGGCATGCCGCGTTAAAATCGAGTATGTCGAACTTATATTTTGTCATGATGTCCATGCCGCGCTCTATGAACTCCGGCTCGCATCCCAGAAGCTGGACGCCCAGCGGCCGGTCCGATGAATCCGATGAAAGCATCTGTTTGGTCTTAACGCTCTTATGCCCGAGGCATCTGGCATTTATCATCTCGACAAACGCGCACTCGCAGCCGAAACTGCGGTTCAGCTGCCTGAAAGGCAGGTCGCTGATGCTTGCCATAGGCGCAAGGATCCACCTGGATTTAAGATGCACATTTCCTATTTTTAGCATGGGATTATGCGAAACTGCCGATACTGCGGTACTTTTTATACCGGGCTTTAAGCAGGTCTTCTTTGCTGAGGGATTGTAACTGTTTAAGGTTGCGCAACACGGTTTCTTTTAAGTTCATGCTCATCTTAGCGGCGTCCCTGTGCGCTCCGCCCATGGGTTCGGGGACAACTTCATCTATTATGCCCAGCTTCAGAAGCTGGTGCGCATTAAGCTTGAGCACCTCAGCTGCTTCGGGAGCTTTTGCAGCGCTTTTCCATAATATAGCAGCGCAGCCTTCGGGAGAAATCACAGAATAGTACGCGTTTTCAAGCACGCACACGCGGTCAGCAACGCCTATGCCCAGAGCTCCTCCGGACCCGCCTTCGCCGATCACGGTCGCAACGATCGGCACTGAGATTGAAGTCATCTCGCGGAGATTCAAGGCTATTGCCTGCGCCTGCCCGCGTTCTTCTGCGCCTATGCCCGGATACGCGCCCGGGGTATCTATAAATATGACAACAGGCAGATCGAATTTCTCAGCGGCCTGCATCAGCCGCAATGCCTTCCTGTAACCTTCGGGATGCGCGCAGCCGAAATTCCGTTTGAGATTCTCTTTTATATCGCGGCCCTTCTGGTGGCCCATGACCATGACCTTTATTCCGTCAATCTTCGCAAGGCCCCCTATCAAAGCCAGGTCGTCAGCATAAGCGCGGTCGCCGTGCAATTCCACGAAATCAGTCATTATCGAGGAAATATAATCTCTTGTATAGGGCCGCTGGGGATGCCTTGCGATCAGCACGCGCTGCCAGGGAGTAAGGTTGGAATATATCTCTTTTTCCTGAGCTATGCGCTTATCTTCCAGGTTCTTTATCTCTGCCGAAAGATCGACTTTCTTCTCGGTAGAATATTTTTTATGCTCCTGGATGAGCTTATCGAGCTCTTTGAGCGGCTTTTCAAAATCAAAACTTTTATATTCTTCGGGGTTCATATTATTTTTGCCTAATCAACTATAGTTACTTCGACGCCAACGGGCACTATGCTGAAAAGCTCTTCCACTTCAGCGTTTGCCATGCGCACGCATCCGGCCGTGACCTGGTTCCCGAGGCTTTTAGGATCCGTTGTTCCGTGTATGCCGTATCCCTCTTTTGTAAGCCCAAGCCATCTTGTCCCAAGGATATTTTCAGGGCTTCCGGCAGGCACAACTTTTCCCGGCTTATACCAGGGAGGATTGACGATTTTTTCGATGACCTTAAAGGTCCCCACAGGAGTGGAATTGTTAGAGCCGGTGGCGACAGTGTAGCTTTTAAAAACCTCATCGCCGTCCTTTAACAAGAGCAGGTTCTGAGATTTATCCACTACTATGCTGAAGGGCGCCGTGCGCACTTTAATTTTTTTCCCGGGGAATATGTTGTCGCTTAATATTCCGTTGCTTTTCTTGATAAGATCTACTGTCGTCTTAAAATCCCGGGCTATTTTTTCAAGCGAATCACCCGGTTTTATCTCGTATTCCGACGTACCGGCTGTAATGCTGCTCGAAAAAAGAAGTTTGATATTCAAGTCTTCGACTTTCTTCTGCCATGCCAACACTTCGCGCGAATTGGGAATCTCACCGATCAAGCGAAGGTACTCGCTGCGCGCGCCGGAGATATCCCCTCTTTCTTCAAGGCCTCTGGCAGCCGCGGCTTCAGCGGAAACGATCCCCCCCGGCTTTTTTAAGCTTATGAGCCTGACTGCGGCAAAAAACAAGGCAGTCAGCGCGACTATCCCCGCTACTATCAGTATCTTTTTGTTCACGATATCCTCCTGAATGCGCACACGTCACCGCGCAATAAAAGCGATCACGATCCCGAGTATGAACCCGGCTATGACTTCAATGGGAGTGTGGCCTATGAATTCGCGCAGGCGATTTTCCTGTATCTTTCCCTGCCAGTAAATATCATCCATTATTTTGTTGAGTATCCGCGCCTGCTTGCCTGTTGCGCGGCGCACGCCCTGCGCGTCGAACATCACGACGATCGCGAATGCCGCCGCCAGCGCAAAATGGACGCTGTTGAAACCGTGCGACAGGCCCACGGCAGTAGCAAGGCAGGACGCGCCTGCCGTATGGCTTGAGGGCATGCCGCCTGTACCCACAAACCAGCGGAAATCTATCTTTTTCTGTATAAAAAATCCCAGCAGGACTTTTAACGACTGAGCGATGACCCAGCTCGAAAGCACAGTTAGGAAGATCTTATTGTGGTACATTTCGACGAATATATTTCTCATTGGGAGATTTCCGAAAAAGAATGGACCTCTATCTTGACCCGGGAAGGATAAGTCGATTTGCCGTCTTTGATCAGGAAACCCGAATTCCCGAGAATTATCTCTCTGACCTGTTCCTGGGCATCGGTTATGATTGTGACTGGCATGGACCGCCTGGCCTGCCGGGTTTTGATCTTCAGGGCCTTGATGGCTTTTTTCAATTCTGCGACCGAATTAAGGGTCTGAGACATTTTTTCCTTCTCGGTTACCGCGGCTGACAGTTCTCCCTTCAGGCCTTCGATTTCCGAGGCAAGCGCGGTATTTTCCGCTCTTGAAACCGATATCTGTCCATTAAGAGCCTCTACATTCTCCTGCGCCTGGCGGATACTGGCCTCAAGCACCGTAAAGCGATCGGTATCGATCTTTATCTGGTCTTTCAACCCCGTATTTTCGAGGATAAGCATCTTTTCTGACTGGTGGGACTTTTCAAGGTCTTGATACAAATTGCTCCTGATAAGCTCCAGAACTTTGATATCCTTCTGAATTTGTGAAAGTTCAGCCTCAAGCTCTGCTTTCTCGCGGATCGAGGCGATATATTCATAAAGACAAAATGCAGTTATGCCCGAAAGAATGAATAATGCCCCCACCAGAAGCATTGTGACTTTGCTTGTCATCAGCCATCTCCTTAGCCCTTAATTATATTATGTGCATAGGCAAAAAGCAAGCCATTTCCTTTTGGAGGGATTGAGAAAATTATGAGAGAGAGACTTTGCGAATGCGAGTCTATTGAAGTAGCAGGAGATTGATGTGTGGTTGATTGTGAACTGCGCTGGGCGCAGTTCACAATCAACCACTAATACTCGCTAACGGAGGAGACACGATGATGTCTAAAGTCCTTAGTTACGGGATTCTTGGGATAGACGCTTATCCTATTGAGGTTGAAGTAGATGTGGGAGGCGGGCTGCCCGCGGTCAGCCTGGTTGGACTGGCAGATACTGCGATCAAAGAAAGCAGGATCCGGGTAAAGACAGCGATAAAGAATTCCGGTTTTGATTGGCCCGGCACCCGCATAACCATAAGCCTCGCTCCCTCCCACATCAAAAAAGAGGGTTCCGGTTATGACCTGGCCATAGCTCTGGGAGTATTAGCCGCAAGCGGCCAGATCAACGGGCTGGTTTTAAAACAATACTGCTTTCTTGGAGAGCTATCGCTTGACGGCTCGTTAAGGCCTACACGGGGGGTATTGCCTGTCTGCATGGCCCTTGCAGCCGCAGATTATCCGGCCATTGTTGTGCCGCAGCTAAATGCTAAAGAAGCGGCACTGGTTTCATCGGTTCAGGTCTGGCCGATGCAGTCTTTACGGCAAACTGTCGAGTTTTTAAGTAATCCCGATATTCTCAAACCTTATGCGCTCGATACGGCGGCGCTTTTTAAGGAAAACTGCCGGTATCCTGCGGATTTTTCTGATGTCAGGGGCCAGTCTGCGGCTAAACGCAGCCTGGAGGTTGCCGTCGCCGGCGGCCACAACATCCTGATGATAGGGCCTCCTGGCAGCGGAAAAACAATGCTGGCAAAACGCATACCTACAATAATGCCTGACGTGACTATCGAGGAAGCGCTTGAGATCACAAAAATCCATTCCGTAGCCGGAGTCCTTCCGTTCAAGGACGGAATAATGGCACGCCATCCTTTCAGGGCGCCGCACCACAC
>JALOQI010000045.1 GCA_025453435.1 Candidatus Omnitrophota bacterium | reverse complement strand
AACGGTTTCATGAGCGTGGCAATGGGTTTCATGCAAGCGCGCAGGATTATATTCTCGCCGTTCGATATTCCGCCTTCAATGCCGCCCGCGTTATTTGTGGAACGAACGATGCCTTTGCCTTTTTCGTAATATATGGGATCGTGCACTTCGGAACCCAGCCGCTGGGCATATCCGAATCCCAGGCCGATCTCAACCCCCTTTATTCCGGGGATAGACATGACTGCTCCGGCAAGCCTTGAGTCCAGCCTGCGGTCAGGTTGAACATAGCTTCCCAATCCCGGAGGCAAGCCTTCTGCTTTTACTTCAAAAACGCCTCCTACAGTATCAGATTTCTCCATTGCCTCCTGTATCTTTTTTATTTTAGCTTCGCGAGACACCTCTCCGCCGATAGATATGACGGAACTCGAAACGCTTATTCTGAGCTCCCTCAGGAGTATCTGAGCAACTGCGCCGCATGCTACCGTTGCGGCAGTGCTCCTTGCAGAAGCGCGCTCAAGCACTTCGCGTATATCGCTAAAGCCGTATTTCAATAAGCCCGCAAGGTCGGCATGGCCCGGGCGCGGAGACACGACCTTGTGCAGTTTCTCGATGCTGAAATCCTTGTTTTCTATGAATATCGCGACAGGGCTGGCAAGAGTCCTGCCGGCTTTGATCCCGGAGAGGATAACAGCTTTATCGTTTTCAATGCGCATGCGCGCTCCGCGGCCGAATCCCATCTGCCTGCGCTTGAGCTGGGCATTAATAAACTCCAGGTCGACTTTCAGGCCTGCCGGAAGGCCTTCTATGATAGCTACAAGCCCTTTGCCATGAGATTCACCCGCTGTCAATATTCTTAACATAACTCCCTCCTCTATTCCTTCCACAATCCCGATTTTTTTTCACGAGCCTGCCGGTATAATATCCGGAATTCATCCGCATGCTTAACATTGGGCGGATATGTCAAAAGCGATGCGTATCCCTGCTTTACTATCTCGGCATTCACGAAAGTCCCGTCAGGAAGATACACATAGGCCAGAAGCCTGTTGTATTTATCCCGTTTTTCGACGTCGAATTCCAGGCGGACGTTTTTGCCTTCCACCAGGGACCTGGTGAACGCGTACGACTTTCTGCCAAGTGCCTGAATTGTTTTTACGTCCTGGCCGGACTTTTTGCTGTCTCTGTATAATTTATCAGACTCGTGCATTTCAGGCGTATCAATGCCTATAAGGCGCACCTTTTCTCCGCCCGAAAGCGCCAGCGTATCGCCGTCAACGACTCTAGATACAAAAACATTGTCATAACTGCCTGCCGAAGAGAACTGCGTATTGCCTGCGGAGCCGGGAAGCCCTGCTTTGTTGCCTTGGGAAAAAAGCAACATTATGGCTCCCACTATGACAGATCCAATAATTACGACAGGCCCTCTTGCTTTAGAAACGCGGCTTTTCTTAGACATATTTCCCTATAAAACCTGCCAGCACTGCGATATCTTCTGTGCAGAATATTTTTTGTATGCTTTTGTCAAACAACAGGTTTGCTTCCGGCCCAAATTCATCGTCCCCTGCCCAGATCTCTATCAATATGGGCACTTTGGCGAACGCGTCAACTACTATAGCCGCATCTGCCTGTTTAAGTTTTTTGCCGGAGACCTTTTCCAGGCAATCGTAAATTCCTTTGGGATCGCTGCCGTGCTTGCGGATAATAGGCTCTATCGCGCGCTTTCGAAACGCCGGATAATAGCTTTCTCCGCCCGATAATTCCTTAAAAGAAATCCATTCTCCAGATGACTCTGGCAGCGGTTTAGATGCTGCGATCAGATAATGCAAAAGCAGTATTGATACAAAATCTTTAGCAGGCGCGTTGCACGAAAGCGACAGGATCCTGCGCTCGGCAGGGTCAATGTTGTACTCATCGCTGAAAAACCGCAGATCCACGGCCTTTTTGCCCGGATAGAGCTTATCTATTTCGTCCCACGCCTTATTTATAGCTGCAATATATGACATAATTACATTAATTATATTCTTTATTTATGGATAAATCAACGGATTTAGCTTATAATATTTCCATGATATACGACCGTTTTCAGCAAGAGTCAATTGATTTCATAAATCAGGGCTTTTCAGTCATAGTTTCCGCTCCTACCGGAGCCGGCAAAACCGCAATAGCGGAACACGTGATCAATCAGGGGCTCTTGAACAATACGGGCGTTATATATACTGCCCCTATTAAAGCTTTATCCAACCAGAAGTTCCGCGATTTCCAGAACCAGTTCTCCGAGTCCATTGGCATACTCACCGGAGACGTATCGCTCAATCCGCAGGCGCCTGTGCTTATCATGACTACTGAAATATTCCGCAACAAGATCCTGGATGAGCCGAAATCCCTGAACAAATACAACTGGATAATATACGACGAGATACATTATATAGACAATCCTGAGCGCGGCACTGTGTGGGAAGAGTCGCTTATGTTCCTGCCAAAGCACATGCGCATCCTCGGCCTGTCAGCCACGATCCCGAACATCAAAGAATTCGCCGCGTGGATAGAATCCATACACAAGCATCCCGTAAAAGTCGTTATCGAGGATAAAAGGCCCGTGCCTTTGCACTTCTATTTCCAGTGCGGCAACCAGATCGCCGACAATCTGAATCAATTGAAGCGCATGGCGTATGTCAAGAGCAACAAGCTCGCCAGGATCATAGATTACGTCCGCGAGCGGGAAGGTTTTCCGTGCATATATTTTGTTTTCGGCAGAAAGCGCGCGGAAGACCTCGCCTGCGAGACAAGCGCCTGGAGTTTCCTGAAAAATCCCGAGAAAGATCAGATATCGGATATGTTCGAAGAGCTCTGCCGGAAGTTCAACCTCACCAATGAAAAAAGCGCTAGCCAGATGCAGCCGCTGATACGCCAGGGCATAGCTTATCACCACGCAGGCATGCTGCCCACTCTAAAAGAAGTTATCGAGAGGCTTTTTACAAGCAGGCTCCTAAAGGTTATCTTTACAACCGAAACATTCGCCCTGGGCATAAATATGCCAAGCCGCACCGTGATATTCGATGACCTGCGCAAATATTACGGCAAGTATGTGCGCAATCTAAAGACGCGGGATTTCTATCAGATGGCTGGCCGAGCGGGCCGGCGCGGTATAGACACCGAAGGTTTTGTATATTGCCGCATAAACCCTCAGAGGATAAGGATCGAGGAGGTAAAACAGGTTATTTACAATCCGCCCGAAAAAGTAAGCAGCCAGTTCAATATCTCATATGCTACCATACTCAACCTTTATGAGAAATACGGCAATAAGCTGTCTGATATCTATCCGCTGACCTTGCATTATTTCCAGACAAAAAAGAATCAGCAGACAGAGGCCTTGCGGCTCTTAGACGCAAAACTGAATCTATTGAAAAACCTGGGGTTCATCGAAGGCAATGCTCTGTCCGCAAAAGGGAAATTCGGCAAGACGGTTTACGGCTATGAACTGATGCTTTCGGAACTTTACAGCCGCAATATATTCGAACAGCTTGACGAGTTCGAGCTGGGGATACTGGCAGTATCCACTATATTCGAGCCCAGGAAAAACCAGGAGATATTCGCGCTTTCCAAAAGCACGCGAAGGATACGCTCCGCCTGCGAAGAGATCTACAAGGAGATCAGGGATAAAGAACTCAAACATCGCATTTACCCGATAAGCAAATGCCCCTATTTTCATATGTCCCAGGCAATGGAATACTGGCTGAGAGGCACTGAATTCGGAAAGCTCGTGAGGTTTACCGATACTGACGAGGGCGAGATAGTGCGGTATTTCAGGATGTCCATACAGGTCCTGCGCGAAATTCATGACAATCCCGTAGCGTCTGAAATACTTAAGCAGCGCATTAAAGAAACGATCAGAGTAATAAACCGCGACGTGGTGGATGCGGAGAAACAGCTGCGAGAGGGTTAGTAGGGGTCTTTTCCTGCCTTGAACTTCAAATAATCGGTCAAAACATCTTTGTGATTGAAAGCGCAATCCATATCCTTTATCTGCTTAGGAGAAACTATGCATATGCCTGCTGCGTCGTCTCCTGCGACAGCCTTGCCTTTGCCTTTAGCGCAGAAAACCGTGGTGACGGTGTGAAAGCGCGGGTCCCTGGAAGGATCCGAATAAGTGTGCAGCTGCTTTAATCCGGATATTTCAAGATTTGTCTCTTCCTTCACTTCCCTTCTTGCGGCATCCTCAAGCGATTCGCCGTAATCCACAAATCCTCCCGGTATCGCCCAGCCGAACGGCGGATTGCTCCTTTTGATAAGCACTATGCCGCCTCTGTGTTCGATTATAGCGTCCACGGTGAGATACGGGCTCTTTAATTTATTATGTATGTAATCCAGATACCCGAGGGCGTTCTTTTTGCACGCCGCGTACGCTGCCTTGCCCTCGGCGCACACGGTTATTCTGCGCAAGGAGTTTTTGTCCTCATGAAGAAGCCTGAATATTTCCTGAGCGAGTATTTTTGCGCACGCTTTTAATCCTGCAGGATCCAGATCGTTGGCGCCTATAATAAAGGTTATTGAATCTTTTTTTTGTTTCGCCGCCCTTGACAACCCCCGGTTATAATAAGCCCTGATAAGATTTTCATCTTTGTGCCGAACAGCCGGCACAACCGAAGATCTCCCCCGCAAGCCCGGCTGCGACATTGTCACTCTTATATCAGTGTTCTTTATTCTCATGCTTGCTATTCCCCTATTATTTTTATCAGGACTCTTTTCTTGCGCTGTCCGTCGAATTCGCCGTAGAATATCTGTTCCCACGGCCCGAAATCCAGAGCGCCTGCGGTGACAGCCACGACAACATCCCTGCCCATAAGCGTTCTTTTGAGGTGCGCATCGCCGTTGTCCTCGCCGCTTAGATTATGGCTGTATTTGTCTTTCCCGTATGGGGCAAGTTTCTCAAGCCACCGGCTGAAATCCTTATGCAGGCCGCCTTCATCGTCATTGATAAAAACCGAGCTCGTAATATGCATGGCATTGACCAAACACAATCCTTCCCGGATGCCGCTTTTATCAACAGCCTCCTGCACCAGAGACGTTATATTTATGAATGCCTGCCGCTCTTCGGTGTTGAACCAGAGATAATGGGTGTGGGATTTCATATATAAGGACTAATTCAAAGAAGCAGTTTTGGATATTTTATTCCACCAATCGTCCCAATCTAATTTTACTTTCTTTATCTCGTCATCATTACTGAAGTATATGAATTTATCATCATGGCCATCGTAGCGCTTGGTTAAAGATCTCAGCCTGCGCACCAGATTAACGCGCGTCTCCCCTTGCACCCAGGAAGTTTGATCTTTGAAATCAAGCTTTGATATTAAAAACGGTATCATTTTGTCTTTTTCATCGCAACAAAATATGGCGTTATGTGATTCACTTACGTCGCTGCTCCCAAATTTTTCCTTAACATCTTCAAAAGA
>JALOQI010000044.1 GCA_025453435.1 Candidatus Omnitrophota bacterium | reverse complement strand
GTTGACACGCGTTATTTTCCGAATACTAAAAGCGATTTTTACTGGACGTCGGTGCCGTATAACATGCAAAAGCCTTTTATCTGGGGCATATTTTTCGGCCTGGGCAGCGGTATCTGCTATACGCCAAACAGCAAAAGGTTTGTGCGCGCGGTCCGCGGTGGCAAGGACAAAAGATTCGGCAAACAGGACCCGGCGAGGTTCAAGGACAATAATGACGGCACGATCACAGATACTCTCACGGGCCTTATGTGGCAAAAGGGCGAGAATGAGCGCATGGATTGGTATTCGGCGATGAAGCAATGCCGCGAAATGCGCCTTGCCGGCCATGATGACTGGCGCATGCCGAATTTAAAAGAGCTGAACTCCATTCTGAATCTGGATTACACGAACGGCTGGTGGTATTTTAAGGATTTCTTTCCTGCTGACGGGCTGAAGCCGCCGCTTTTGCATTATTTTTCCTCAACGCCTTATGAAGGCATATATGTCTGGGTCACGAACTTCTGCTTCGGCTACGACGGATACTATGCGTCAAAGAACGCGAAGCTTTTGTTCCGCGCGGTCCGGAACGTGAATCCTGCGCCTGCAAAGCCTTCAGTACAATTCAAATTCCCGGATTCCGGACAGAAGATATGTTATACCGACGAAGGCGGGATCATTCCTGCGCCCAAAAAAGGCAGCAGGTATTTCGGCCAGGACGGCACCTACAGCATTTATCCGCTTTCTTTCACCAAGCTTGGCCAGGATGGACGAGAGCTTGCGGATAACGCCGATTGGAAAAAAGGCGCCCGCATGGTCAGGGACAACAACACAGGCCTGATCTGGGAGACTAAGTCCCCTGTTGAGACAGATGTTAATTTCCAGGGCAACAGCTACACCTGGGAAGACGCTCTTTCCTATATAAAGGACCTGAACAGAAAAGGGTTCGGCGGTTTCCGGGACTGGCGCCTGCCTTCCAGGGAAGAACTGCGCATGATGGTGGATTATAACGGCCAGATACCGGCGACGGACCTGAAGTTCTTCCCGGACTGCCTGCCTGCGTTCTACTGGTCAAAGGACCCGAATATCAAAGAGCCGATCTTCGCCTGGGGCGTTTATTTTGCCTACGGATGCGCCATATGTTATCTGAAAACTTTCTATTACCCGGTGCGGGCTGTCCGGGCAGGTTATTCGCGCGGATTCGGGGATATTATGGGCTATTCTTTTGCCGATAATAACGACGGCACTGTCACTGATTCTAACACCGGCCTCATGTGGGTGAAAGACGAGGGGCCTGAGTTGAATTGGGAAGGCGCAATGAAATATTGCCAGGAATTGAATCTCGCAGGACACAATGACTGGCGTTTGCCGACGATCAGGGAAATAGGTGCTTTGATGGACCTTTCTTTCAAAGACGGCTGCTGGTTCCATAAACAATTCTTCCCGGGAACAAAGACAGCGCCTCTGGGCTTCTACTGGTCCAGCTCCACATACGGCGACACGTTCGGCTGGGGAGTGAATTTCCAGTTCGGCTATGACGGATATTACGCCGGTAAAAAAGAAGGCAAATACCCGTTCAGGCCGGTGCGAACGATAAAGTGATTGGTGCATAAGATAAAGCAAAAGGAGTGATGGCATGAGAAAATTATTTTTTGCCGCTGCAGCGGCCGCGCTTTTATTTGTATCTGCATCTGCCGGCGTTGCGTATGCGGCTCAAAAAGCGGTTTTTGTCATAGCCGAGAAAAATTTCCAGGACGATGAGTTTGCCGAGCCCCGAGCGATACTCCAAAATAACGGGATCACGGTTACGGTTGCGTCCACGACATTAGATCAAGTCACCGGTATGAACGGCTCTAAAGTAAAACCCGATATGCTGCTCAAAGACGTCAAGGCAGTGAACTATGACGCAGTGGTGTTCATAGGCGGATCGGGCGCAGTGCAGTATATCGATGACCCTGTTGCGCATAAATTGGCTCAGGATGCAATCGCGCGGAAAAAAGTTGTGGGCGGGATCTGCCTTGCTCCGATGATCCTGGCAAAATCAGGCGTGCTGAAGGATAAAAAAGCGACTGTCTATCCGTCAGAAGGCGATAAACTAAAGGCCTGCTCGGTAGATTATACGGCAAAGCCCGTACAGATAGACGGAAATATCGTTACGGCAGACGGCCCTAAGTCAGCTGCATCGTTCGGACGCGCGCTTGTAATGCTGCTCAAGGGAGGTAATTGATGAACTCTTTATTGGTTAAGATAAGTATCCTGTCGATCTCTTTGCTGACGGTTATGGCGTCGGCTGCGATCTCTCCGGCGCTGGCAAAGATACGCCAGGCTTTCCCCGGAACAGACATTACTTTGATCAAGCTGGTTCTGACATTGCCTTCATTATTGATAATCCCGTTCAGCCTGCTCGGCGGGTGGCTTGCGTCGCGCATGAAAAAGAAGACCATACTGCTAATAGGCCTTGTTATATATTTTCTCGGAGGAGTGGGCGGAGGCCTTGCTAAAAACATTACCCAGCTTTTGATCATCCGCGGGATTTTCGGCATCGGTGTGGGCTTGATAATTCCTCTTTCAATAAGCCTCATAGCTGATTTTTATGAGAAACAGGAACGGGCAAAGATGATGGGGCTGTCAGGCTCCGTGTCCCACTTCGGCGGCGTTGTATTTTTACTGCTTTCGGGCTGGCTTGCGTGCATGAACTGGAGATATGCGTTCGGCGTATACGGTTTGTCCGCGCTGATCATGTTCACTGTGTTTTTCTGGCTGCCTGAACCTCCGGCCGCGCAGAAGAAGGCCGCCGGTACTCCAGGGGTCAAGCTTCCCTGGCAGATCTACTGGTGCGCTGTGATCGGCGGGCTGATGATGGTTGCTTTTTATGCCGCGCCCACGAACCTGGCAATGTTCATCGAGAACCAGCAGGAAATGTATAAGAGCGTAACGCCTTTATTCAAAGACAAAGCGGAATTGGAAGCAAGCCTTCAGTCCGGGGTTATTTCCGAATCGGTCCGGGCGTCTTTTAAAGATAACGGCATTATTATTTCGGGCAAAGCTTCATTCAGCGTAAAAGAGCCCGGCAAGACATGGATCATCAGGGATCGTTCGAGGCAATTTGTGGTGACAAAGGGGCAGGATGTCCTGGTGGTTTCGTCAGAGCGGATTGGCAGGCCGGGTATCGCGGGTTTTTATCTGTCTACAATGACAATGGTAGGCGTTGTGTCAGGTATCATATTAGCTGTATTGCTGCGTTTTCTTGGCCCATATTGCTCGGTGGTGGGCATTGCGGCAATGGCTATCGGTTATGGGTTGCTGGCTCAGACATATTCACTGGCCGGCGTCCTGGTATCGATGCTTTGCATAGGATTCAGTTCGGGGATCCTGATGCCGATCCTGCTTTTGCGCGTTGCGCGCATAACTCCTGAAACCGGCAGAGCGCTTTCAATGGCGATCGTCAGCTGCGGGATATATTTAGGACAGTTTTTATCGCCGGTGATATTGAAGGCTGCGTCCGCCTTTCCGGGACAGGACGTTTTCCGCTCGCAGTTCAATTTTCTTTCAGCCGGATTGATAGCGGCTACTGTGTGGGGCCTGGTGAGCGCGATCCAGAGCGCCCGGTCCGGCGGATTCGAGCAATACAAGTCAGTGAAAGTACCCGGCCATTGATGGCCCGGAAACCCTCCCTTCAAGAGGCGTTTTGTTCCAGGACTGAGTTGTTAATTCAAGGAGGTGTCGGATGGGAAGGGGTTTGATACGGTTTTTGTTTTTGATGCTTGCAGTGCTGGTAATGCCTGGCCTGGTTTTTGCCAGCCATTTGAAGATCGACAATGGCATGGTCAGCGAAGTCAATACCGAAAGAAAGACAGCCACGGTCCAGTGCAATGTATCCTGGGATAATGCGTGGAAAGACCAGATCAATTCGGACGGCGTGTGGATCTTTGCTAAATTCCAGAATCCCGAAGGTGTCTGGAAGCATGTGACCCTGAAATCCGCAAGCGGTTCGCAGTTCGATTATACTGATTGCACGCCTGCCAGGTTCTCCAAAGGCGAGAACCCTGATGTAGGTATGCTTGTGCCTGACGGGAAGAAAGGCTTTTTCCTTTTCAGGACAAAGGGCGCCGGTAATGTTGCGGCTAAAAATGTCAGGTTCGTGTGGGATTATGTCAAAGACGGCATAATTCCGGATCAGGTGATGAAGTCCAAAATCAAGATATTCGGTTATGAGATGGTGTATGTGCCTAAGGATAAGCATTACGTGGGCGATCCAAAAGGCCCTGACGGCCCGGATAACACCCTCTATACGTATCCGAATAACGGCTCATATCTGATAAAGTCCGAAGAGCCTATCAATGTCGACAAGGTCGACGGCGCAATGTTTTGCGATCAGGATAATCCCAGAAGCCGCGATGACAATCCGTTCACTATACCCAAAGAGTTTCCTAAGGGCTTTAAGGCTTTCTGGATGATGAAATACGAGCTGACCTCTCAGCAGTTCTGCGATTTCCTGAATACTCTCACAAGAAAGCAGCAGCAGAGCATGGTTGAAGCTGATATCAGCGCTGACGCGATAAAGAATTATTATGTCAAGACCAACAGCGAAGAGGAGCATTTGCGCAACGCGATCGTCGCAGCTAAAAAAGGCAACGGCACGACCGCTCCTGTGAAATTCTATACTTATGCTCCTGCGCGTACGGTTAATTTCATGTCATGGTCAAACATAGCGGCTATCGGCGATTGGTCAGGTTTAAGGCCTGTAACCGAGCTGGAATACGAAAAGGCTGCCCGCGGCCCGGGAGAAGCGCTGGTGAACGAGCTGGCATGGGGCGTCACGATGGAGGACGAAGCTAATATAGGCCGGGTCGAGACTTTTGACGGCGCTGACGGCTCCGGTTTCGAGAAAAAAGTCCCGCAGACCGGCGTTGTGAACGCATGTTTCGGCGGAGGCATAGCTCCTTTTGATGTGGGCAAAAAAGAGAAGCCTGATAACCCGGGATTCGAAGGCCCGGTTACAGGCGAGATCTTCGAGAACAGCAGGCATGAAGGCGTTTCACAGAGAATAAATGACGGCGCCTCATATTACGGTGTGCGCAATCTTTCAGGCAACGTATGGGAAAGGTGCGTCACCATCGGCCATCCGCTCGGCCGCGCATACGACGGCAAGCACGGCGACGGCGAGCTGGACGCAGACGGTTTTTGCAACGTGGCGAACTGGCCCGGCAAAGACGGCGCCGGAGCAGGTAACAGGGGCGGAGTCTGGTCAAGCCCGGCACCTAAATATTTGAGGATTTCATTGCGCTTCGCAGCTAACTTTCCAAAGAGCGAAGATGGTAAGAATAGCGGTTGTAGATTAGGGTTCTAATTTTTTGTGTGCGTGACGCAGTGTCATCTGCTCGGAACGGAACAGGATACCTGACGTTAAATAGGTATTACGTCAGTATCCCGCCTGTGCGGGAACTCGCTTTGTGACACAGCCC
>JALOQI010000043.1 GCA_025453435.1 Candidatus Omnitrophota bacterium | reverse complement strand
TTCAAAGACCGCGGCATGACGATGGCTATCTCAAAAGCGCTCGAGGAAGGCTCAAAGGCTGTCATCTGCGCGTCTACAGGCAACACATCTGCGTCGGCTGCGGCTTATGCGGCAAAAGCGGGAATGCGCTGTATAGTTCTCATTCCAAACGGCCATATTGCCCTCGGCAAGCTAAGCCAGGCATTGATCCACGGCGCAATCGTCCTGCAGATCGACGGCAATTTCGACGAAGCACTGACGCTTGTAAAAGAAATAACCCAAAAGTATCCGATAAAGATGGTAAACTCCATTAATCCATTCAGAATAGAAGGCCAGAAGACAGGCAGTTTTGAAATAATCGAAGCGCTTGAAGACGCTCCTGATTTCCAGATAATGCCTGTGGGCAACGCCGGAAATATCACAGCGTATTGGAAAGGCTACAAAGAGTACCACGGCCTTAAAAAATCCGGGAAATTGCCAAGGATGCTGGGATTCCAGGCAGAAGGCGCGGCTCCGATAGTAAAAGGCTGCCCTGTAGAATGCCCTGAAACAATAGCCACGGCTATACGCATCGGCAATCCCGCAAGCTGGAAGCAGGCTGTCGCGGCGCGTGATGAATCAAATGGCCTCATCGATTGCGTTTCAGACGACGAGATACTTGAATCATACAAGCTTCTGGCAGTAAAAGAGGGCGTTTTCGCTGAGCCTGCGTCCTGCGCGTCGATCGCCGGACTACAAAAGTTGGCCTCAAAAGGATATTTCGACAAGAATAAAACAGCCGACAAAACTAAGATCGTATGCATTCTCACGGGCCACGGCCTTAAAGACCCTGACCGTGCGATTAAATCAATCAAACAACCCAAGGTCGTAAAGCCTGAAATTAAGGCAATACTGGCGGAGATCGGATATTAAATCATGGCTTTAAAAAATAAACGCATACTTATCACAGCAGGCCCGACGTGGGTAGCGATCGACCCGGTAAGGGTGATCTCCAACACCGCAAGCGGCGAAACAGGCAGGCTTCTTGCGCAGTCGCTCGCAAAAATGGGCGCAAAGGTCACATTGCTTTTGGGCCCGGGTGCTGATCCGCACAAACACTCAAGAATAAAAGTCATACGTTTCAATTTCTTTGACGATCTTAAAAAGCTGCTCAAACACGAACTGCTCGGCCAATATGACGCTATAATCCATTCTGCTGCGGTTTCAGACTACAGGCCTGCGCAGACGACGCACACAAAGATCAAATCCGATATGCAAAGCCTAAACCTACGGCTTGTGCGCACTCCCAAGCTTATAGAGCGCATAAAAAAAATCGCGCATAATTCTTATACGATAGGCTTTAAATTCGATCCGAGGACGACAAAAAACGTGCTTTTAAAAAGCGCACGGGAGCTTTTGAAATCTTCCGACCTGGATGCTGTTGTGGCAAACACGGTAATAAACGGCTCGTACCATGCGTTTATCCTGACGCCGGATTCGGTTTCCGGCAGTATTTTGTCGAAAAAAGATCTTGCAGGCAAGCTTATAAAACTTTTATCCGTATGAAATATATCATCCTTGTCGGCGACGGTATGGCGGATTATCCTGTTGAAGAGCTCGGCGGCCGAACGCCCCTTGAAGCCGCGCGAACCCCTAACATGGACTTCATCGCCCGCCACGGCATTCTGGGCCAGACCAACACGATCCCCGAGAAGATGACACCGGCGTCGGACGTTGCCAATATGTCCATTCTGGGATGCGACCCAAAGCAGTATTATTCGGGACGCGGCCCGCTTGAAGCAGCTAACATGGGTGTTGAGCTCGGGCCTGAAGACGTTGCATTCCGCTGCAATCTGGTCACGACAGCGGAAGGAAAGATGAAAGATTACAGCGCAGGCCATATCACCTCCAAGGAAGCAGCGATCCTCATAAAAGCGATCGACAAAGAATTAGGCAAAGGGAATTTCAAATTTTATCCCGGCATCAGCTACAGGCATCTGATGCTTGCAAAAGAAGGCACTCTATCTGGCCTGCAAAACGTTGAATGCAAAGCGCCTCATGACATACTCGGCCAGGATATCGATAAGAATCTGCCGCGCGGGAACGGAAATAATACGCTTATAGACCTGATGCAGCGCTCGGTTCCTATTCTCGAGAAACAGGAGATCAATCAGGTGCGGCTTGACCTGCATGAAAATCCCGCGAACATGATCTGGCTGTGGGGCCAGGGCAAAAAACCGCTTATGCCCAATTTTCAGGAAAAATACGGCCTGACCGGAAGCGTAATTTCGGCGGTTGACCTGATTAAAGGCCTTGGCAAGATCCTGGGCCTGCATGTAATCGACGTGCCGGGCGCAACAGGCTATTATGACACCGATTATGAAGGCAAGGCTAATGCGGCTATAAAATCTCTAAAGACCCATGATTTCGTGTTCGTGCACGTGGAAGCGCCCGATGAAGCCGGCCATAACGGGGATCTTCGCGAAAAAATAACCGCTATCGAAAGATTCGACCAGCTGGTCGTCGGCAAAATCCTCGAAGCTTTTAAACAACATGAAAATTACAGGATCCTGGTCATGCCCGACCATGCGACTCCCGTAAGCCTGCGCACTCACACAGCGGACACCATACTTTTCGGGATCTTCGGAAAAGGCATAACAGGCAAAGGATTCGCGGGTTTCAACGAAAAAGAGGCCAAAAATTCGCAAATCTTTTTTCCTGAAGGACACAAGGTCATAGATTTCCTTATAAAGGAGGCGCAATAAATGAAAGACTTTATGATGCCCTACGGCCTGATATTGATCCTTATATTGGCTCCGATAGTGATCGTATATGCGCTGTGCGCTGTGAAAAAAAAGAACCCGGAAGGCCGCAGGAGATGGGGGAGGATAAAAATCCCCAACGATAAAAGCATGACCTGCCGCATAACGGAACCGCCGAACATGGCATCTCATACGGATTTCATAATTGACGATATAAATATGTCGGGCATTGCTTTTTTGAGCCCTTCGCCGGTAGAAAAAAAGACAGTGCGTCTTTTGATAAGGTTCCCGTTCGCCGATTACGGAGAAGCTGCTAACGTGCTCGGACGCGTCGCCTACTGCCGCGAGATATCGAAGAACAAGTACAGAATCGGGGTCGAATATCAAAGGGAAAGATAACTTTCACATCAAACGGAGTTACAAGCAATGGGTAAATTGATAGTCCAGAAATTCGGAGGTTCATCGGTAGCGAATGTGGAAAAGATCCAGAACGTTGCCCGCAGGGTAGTCAGCTATAAAAAGAAAGGCTATGGCCTTGTAGTAGTGGTTTCGGCGCTAGGCGACACAACCGACGAGCTTATTGAGCTTGCAAACCAGATAACAACCGAGCCCTCAGAGCGGGAAATGGATATGCTCATGTCGACAGGGGAACAGATATCCATAGCGCTTCTGGCAATGGCGATCCATAAGCTCGGCGAAGAAGCTATTTCGTTCACCGGCGGCCAGGTAGGCATAATGACTGACGGGAATCACACAAAAGCCCGCATAACAAAAATAAACGCTTCGAATATACGCGAGCAGCTTAAAAAAGGCAAGATAGTCATCGTCGCCGGCTTCCAGGGTATAAACGCCAACCTGGATATTACGACTCTCGGCCGGGGAGGCTCAGACCTTACCGCAGTAGCCCTTGCTACAGCGCTTTCAGCGGACGAATGCGAAATATATACGGACGTGGAAGGCATTTACACCACTGATCCTAGAATAGAGCCTAAAGCAAAAAAGATAAAAGAGATAACTTTCGACGAAATGCTCGAGATGGCGTCGCTGGGCGCGCAGGTCATGCAGCCGCGCTCCATCGAGGTAGCAAAAAAATTCAATATGCCCCTTCACGTAAGATCGTCTTTTTCTGAAAATACGGGGACAATGATACTCAAGGAGGTCACCAGAATGGAAGATGCACTTATTACAGGCGTTACCCTTAATAGATCCGAAGCTAAATTGACTGTCTGCGACGTGCCGGACAAGCCCGGCGTGGCGGCAAAACTTTTTAAAGACCTGTCCCTGGGCGGGGTAAGCGTTGACATGATAGTCCAGAACGTCAGCCACACCCGCAAGACCGACATTTCATTTACTATAGCCAAGACTAACGCGAATAAAGCCATGAAGCTGACCAAAAAAGCAGCTGCCGGGATCGGAGCGGGAGATATTATCCTCGACGAAGATATCGCGCGCGTAGGAGTTGTCGGGATCGGCATGAAATCTCACCCCGGCGTTGCGGCAAAGATGTTCGACACGCTGGCCGAGAATAAGATCAATATAGAAATGATCTCGACATCCGACATCAGCATTTCATGCATAATCAAGAAAAAATTCGCCGAAACCGCTGTAAAATCCCTGCACAAAAATTTCGGCCTCGGATAATAATTTAAAAAAGGACGCTTTATGCGTAACGTGAAGATCTACGACACCACATTGCGAGACGGCAGCCAGGGTGAAGGGATCGCTTATTCCATCCAGGACAAGATCCGCATCGCCGAAAAACTCGATTCTCTGGGCATACACTATATCGAGGGAGGCTGGCCTTCTAATCCGAAGGACGCGCAGTTCTTCGCCAAAATGGCAAAGGCTAAACTAAAGGTCAGCGTTCTTGTCGCATTCGGTTCTACCAGGCGCGCAGGCATCCCTGCGGCAAAAGACAAAAACCTGCAGGAGCTGGTGTCTTCAAAAGCAAAAACCGTGACTATTTTCGGCAAAACCTGGCTTTTGCACGTAAAAGACGTGCTTAAAACCACGCCCGCGGAAAACCTGAAAATGATCGCTGACAGCGTGAAATTCCTCGTTGACAGCGGTGTCGAAGTCTTTTATGACGCAGAACATTTCTTCGACGGGTATAAAGATGACCCCGAATATGCGCTCCAGACATTGCTTGCCGCGCAGGATGCAGGAGCTGTTTATTTGACCCTTTGCGACACAAACGGCGGCGCTCTGCCTTTTGAAATAGCTCATATTATCCGGGAAATTAAACCTAAATTAAAAGCTTATATCGGCATTCACTGCCACAATGACGCAGGCCTGGCTGTTGCTAATTCGCTTTTTGCGGTTGAGGCAGGGGCGAATATGGTCCAGGGCACTGTTAACGGCTACGGCGAACGCTGCGGTAACGCAGACCTGATACCTATTATTGCCAATCTTAAGATAAAGATGAACATCGATTGTATCTCTGACTCAAATCTCAAACGCCTGTCAGAACTGTCTTATTTTGTCAGCGAGATCAGCAATATGCGCCATATATCGAATCAGCCGTACACGGGCGATTCAGCTTTTGCGCATAAGGGCGGAGTGCATATCAATGCTGTTATGAAAAAAACAGCATCATACGAGCACGTGGATCCCTGGCTTGTAGGCAATAAACGAAGGATCCTTGTGTCTGAGCTGGGCGGCAAAAGCAGTATCATGACCCTGGCTAAATCCATGGACATGGACCTGTCCCGCGACGACCCAAAAA
>JALOQI010000042.1 GCA_025453435.1 Candidatus Omnitrophota bacterium | reverse complement strand
CTTTTTACCGACAAAGACATAGAGCGGCAGATCACGAGGGTTTTTGAGACCAGGGTTTATATGAAGTCAAAGGCGTATATCATAATCGAGCCTACAGAGGGCCTTGTGGTCATAGACGTCAATTCAGGCGGGTTCAAGGAAAGAATAGACCAGGAGGAAGCTGCTTTCAAGATCAATTGCGAGGCTGCCAATGAAATAGCCCACCAGCTTCGCCTGCGCGACCTCGGAGGCATCATAGTCGTAGATTTCATTGACATGGAGAGGGAAGGCCATCGCAGGGAGGTCCTGCGAGTCCTGCGCAATGCCCTTGACCAGGACAGGGCAAAATACGATATCCTGGGCATTTCCAAGTTTGGCCTTGTAGAAATGACCAGGGAGCGGGTGCACAATACCGTTCACACAATGGCATTCCAGCCCTGCCCGTATTGCAGCGGCCGCGGCAAGGTCAAATCGCCTGTCACAATGGCGATATTTGTCGTAAAAGAGCTGCGCAAGTTCCTTGAGGGCAAACAGCTTCGCCAGGTAGAAGTCTCGGTCAATCCCGTTGTTGCTGACGAGATAGTTAAAGACAAAGAGATCCTCCGCCAGGTCGAGCGCAAATACCGTGTCAGGATCACGCTGACCCCAAATTCAGCGCTGAAGATAGAAGATATAGCCATAGCTTAAAAACAGGGGGACGCTTCCGGGAAGCGTCCCCCTGTTTTTTTTCTTGATTTTACCCGATTATAGGGTATAATATCAACCTATTCTATGTGCTTGGATGCCATGGGCATCTGGCATGAAACTTATTTACTTCAAGGAGGTTATAACATGTATGCAGTTATTGCTATTTCAGGAAAGCAGTATCTGGTAAAAGAAGGCGATACTATTGATGTCGACCGCCAGGTCATCGAAGAAGGCAAATCCATGACCATCAGCGACGTTTTGCTGGTTGTAAACGGCGATGAAGTGTCAATAGGCCAGCCTAATGTTGCTAAGGCATCGGTCAAAGCCGAGGCTTTGAAGCATTTTCGCGGTGAAAAACTCATCACTTTCAAGTACCGCCGCAGAAAATCGTCGCATACCAAAAAAGGCCATCGCCAGGACCTGACAAGGCTTGAGATAAAGAAGATTGTAGCAGCTTAAGGGAGGTTCACACTTTGCAGCCGTAAAAATCCAGCTGCAAAGCGTGAAGTCCTGGAGCACGTAAAACTTCATGTTCATTGACCAAGCAAAAGTAGTTGTCACAGCCGGCAACGGCGGCAACGGCTGTTCGAGCCTTTATCAGGATAAATTCAACATGCGCGGCTTTCCCGACGGAGGCGACGGCGGCAGGGGCGGCGATGTCATAGTGCGCGCTGATAGAAACCTGCGCACGCTTATGGACCTGCAGTTCAAGCGCCATTTTATAGCCAAGCACGGCGGGCACGGCTCAAGCAAGAATCAGCGCGGCAGGGACGCAGAACCCGTAGTGATCAGAGTCCCCTGCGGCACGATAATCAGGGATATCGGCATAGATTGCCTTCTGGGCGAGCTGGATGAGGATAAGCAGGAGCTTGTGGTAGCGCACGGCGGAAAAGGCGGCCTGGGCAACCAGAAGCACCGCGAAGCAACCCCGGGCGTTAAAGGCGAGGAAAAAGAACTGCTCTTTGATCTGAAACTTTTAGCGGATGTCGGGCTTGTGGGTTTTCCCAACGCAGGCAAATCCACATTGATCACTCAGATATCTAACGCTACGCCGAAGATCGCCGCATACCCGTTTACCACCAAATCGCCCATGCTGGGCATGGTGGGCATAGATAAAGAAGCATTCGTCGTAGCCGACATCCCGGGCCTGATAGAAGGTTCGTCAGCGGGCCGGGGCCTCGGTGACAGGTTTTTGCGCCATGTCGAGCGCACCAAGCTCCTTGTGCACATAATCGACATGGCGGGCTTCGAGGGAAGGGATCCGCTCGAGGATTACCGCGTGATCAACCTCGAGCTGAAAGGCTATAGCCCGATAGTAGCTAAGAAGAAGCAGATCGTAGTTGCGAACAAGATGGATCTTGCCGGCGCCGCAGAGAACCTCAAGAGATTTAAAAAGGCCGTCAAGGCAAAAGTCTATCCGATATCAGCGCTTAAGGCCGAAGGCCTGGAGGAATTAGTTGAAGCTATCAGAAAAAAGCTGTAAACGCATAGTTGTTAAAATCGGCTCGAGCCTTTTTTACGACTCGAAGAAAAAGCTTTCATTCGGCCTGCTCGAGAGCATCTGCGCCGATATAGCCTCATTGCGCAAAGAAAATAAAGAGGTAGTGATAGTTACATCAGGCGCCATAGCGCTGGGCATGTCCGTCCTGAAACTGACGGACCGTCCGAAAGACCTTTCCACTCTTCAGGCCAGCGCCGCTATCGGCCAGAACGAGCTGATGGACATTTACAGGAATACATTCCGCAGGAAAGGGCTTAAATGCGGACAGGTGTTGTTGACATGGGATGATTTTTCAAACCGCGTGCGTTATTTAAATGCCCGCAACACGCTGTCGAGATTACTGGCGCTGGGCGTTGTGCCTGTTATAAACGAGAATGACACGGTTTCCATCGATGAGATAAAGTTCGGCGATAATGACCAGCTTTCAGCGCTTGTCGCCAATACCGTTGACGCGGACCTTTTGATCGTCCTTTCCGACGTGGACGGGCTCTGGGGCAAAGATAAAAAGACCATCATCAGGCAGGTAAGCGATATAAACGCGGATATCACCGGCCTTGCCGCGACAACCAAGCGGTGCACTTCCGTAGGGGGCATGATCACAAAGCTAAAAGCCGCCGGGATAACGATCGACGCCGGGATACCGTGCGTTATCGCAAACGGCCGCGCAAAGAGCATAATCAGCGGACTCGCGAGCGACCCGTATTCGAACGGAACGATCTTTTTACCGAAGGGATCGGGGCTGAATCACAGGCAGCGCTGGCTTGCCCATTCCACAAAGCCTTCCGGGTCGATAGTAGTTGACGACGGAGCTAAAAACGCTTTAAAGAATAAAAAAAGCCTTTTGTCGGTCGGAATAGTCTCCTGCAAGGGCAGTTTCAAAGCCGGGGATATAATTTCGATCTGCGATAAAGAAAGCATCGAGATCGGCCGCGGCCAGACAAACATGAACAGCCAGGACATTATAGAGGTAAAAGGCAAACGGTCGCCGCGCGAAGTCATTCATTGCGACAATATCGTAATATTCTAACGAGGCGCATATGGTCAAACTAAAAAACGATCTGGTCCAGCTGGCAAAAACGGCTCAGGAAGCTTTTCGCAGTTCATTGACCCTTTCAAGCGATATAAAAAACGCCGCTCTGCGGGATATGTCAGCGGCATTGATCCGCGCAAAAGCCGGCATCATTAAAGCTAATAAGAAAGACGTAGCTGCCGCGCGGGTCAAAGGCATACACAAAGCTTTCATCGACAGATTGGTCCTGGACGACAAGCGCATCAAAGCAATGGCTGATTCATTGACGGATATATCAGCTTTGCCCGATCCCGTTGACGAAGTTATATCGTCTTTGCGCAGGCCTAACGGACTATGGATACACAAAGTACGCGCGCCGATCGGCGTGATCGCGATAATTTATGAATCCAGGCCCAATGTCACCTCTGATTGTATAGGGCTTTGCTTCAAATCAGGCAACAGCGTTATACTGCGCGGCGGCAGTGAGGCGCTTAATTCTAACCTGTGCATTTATAACACGCTCAGGGAAGTGCTCAAGAAATACGGAATTCATCAGGGTATGATCTCAATGGTCATGACCCAGGACCGCAAAGCCGTTGCCGAACTTTTACAGCTCAATGATTATATCGACCTTGTAATGCCCCGCGGCGGAGAGTCGCTTATTGAATCGGTAGTAAAATGCTCAAAGATACCCGTCATCAAACATTACAAAGGCATATGCCACGTATATGTCGATGAATGGGCTGACCTGAACATGGCACAGAAAATTTGTTTCAACGCAAAAGTCCAGCGGCCGGGCGTGTGCAACGCAATGGAATCGATGCTCGTGCATCATGACGTTGCAGCGAGGTTTTTGCCCGGCATGATCAGGCAGTTCAAGCAAAGCAAAGTAGAGATCCGCGGATGCCCGTTGACTGTGCGCATAGGCAAGTCTGCAGTGAAAAAGGCTAAGGACTCGGATTACAGGACGGAGTTTTCGGACCTGATCCTTGCGGTTAAAGTCGTATCGAGCCTGCAGGAAGCAGTCGAACATATAAATATTTACGGCTCTCATCATTCAGACAGTATCGTCACCGACAATTACCAGCATTCGCTTGAGTTCATGCGCAAGGTAGACTCTGCCTGCGTATATACAAACGCGTCGACCCGCTTCACAGACGGCGGCCAGTTCGGGATGGGAGCTGAGATAGGAATATCCACTGACAAACTTCACGCCCGCGGCCCGATGGCTTTGCAGGAATTGACTACATATAAATACATGGTTTTCGGCAACGGACAGGTGCGGCTTTGAAGATAGGAATACTCGGCGGCACGTTCAATCCCATACACCTCGGACATCTGATACTGGCTGAGGAGATCAGGGAAAAGCTGAGCCTGGATAAGGTCATATTCGTCCCGACATATATCCCGCCGCACAAGAAGACTAACGATATAGCGCCGGCAACGGACCGATTTGCCATGATCAAGATGGCAATAAAGCCCAATAAATATTTCGGGGTTTCTGACGTTGAGATAAAACGAAAGGGTGCTTCATATACAATTGACACCCTGCGGGAATTCAAGAAAAAATATCCCCGGGACGAAATGTATTTCATAACCGGTTCCGATCTTTTGAATTATCTGGACGCCTGGAAGGACCTCAAACAGGTTATAAAACTTGTTAAATTCGTAGTTGCTACCAGGCCGAGATATGCGCTTTCAAAAATACCTTCATATATCAAGACCGTGGCGATACGCGCCGTGGATGTTTCTGCGTTTGAAATACGCCAGTGCGTAAAAAAAAGGACATCTATCAGGTATCTTGTGCCTGATACCGTATTCGATTATATAAAAAAACGAAAGTTATACAGATGAAACCGGCAAAAGCGGATATATCGGTTGCGCCGTCGCTGTTATCGGCGGATTTCAGCCGCCTGGCCAGCGACATACATCAGGTGGAGAAAGCCGGCGCGGATCTTCTGCACGTGGACGTGATGGACGGCCATTTTGTGCCGAATATCACTATAGGCCCGGTCGTGCTCAAGGATATCAGAAAAGTCACATCGCTGCCTCTTGAAGCGCATTTGATGATAGAGAACCCCGAAAGATTTATCGGGCCATTCATCAAAGCAGGCAGTAACATGATAACTGTGCATATTGAAACAGTGACCAAGGAGTCTCTGTCAGCTATAAAAAAAGAAACTGACGCCGCGGGCGTAAAGCTGGGGCTGTCTTTGAATCCTCCTACGCCGCTTGAAAGCATAAAAAGCGTTCTGGACATTGCGGATTTTGTGCTGGTCATGTCGGTAAATCCCGGCTTCGGCGGACAGGATTTTATAACGGCAAGC
>JALOQI010000041.1 GCA_025453435.1 Candidatus Omnitrophota bacterium | reverse complement strand
GTTTTTTCACGGGAAATACCGATAGGCGGAGAGCACCTTACCATGGCTTTAGCCAAGGGTTTGTCGATGGTCACGGGAGTGACCGGCATTACAATGGATGACGCCGAAAAAATTAAAAGGTCCTGCGGCATACCCATGACGGATTTCGGAGTGGTCCGGGGGGAACAGCTGCTTGCGATGCTGCGCCCGGTCATAGAAAGGCTGGTCATGGAGATCGGCCGGACGTTCAATTATTATTCCAAGACTTTCAAGACAGGCAACATCGAGGAGCTTTATCTGACAGGCGGCAGTTCGCGCCTCAAGAACATCGAAAAAATACTGCAGTCAAATGTCGAGGGCATCAAACGCGTCGAACCGCTAAATATCCTCAAGATAATAAAAGGCTGGTCCGATAAGGGGATATTGAGGCAGGAAATGGTAATGGAACAGGCTGCGCCGCATCTTTCAGCCGCGTTCGGCCTGTGCCTGGGCCAGGGCCCGAAGCTTAATATGATGCCTGTCAGGGAAAAGGTCGAGCAGAAGATAGGATTCCTGACAGCGGCAATTCAGATATTCTTTCCTCTATTGGCTGCGATCACAGTGATGTTTTATGCCTCCAGCTACGCTAACGGCATGAAATACGCGTCCCTGATAGCGAAGCTGGAGGATCAAATATCGCGGCTCGAGACATCCAGCACGGTAGTCCGGGATTATTTCGCCCAAAAGGCGAAACTGGAACAGATGACCGGGCTTTTGCAAAAGGCGAGGGGCAGCCAGCCTATGTGGTGGGGATTGCTCAAAGAGATCGGCGTACTTACGTCGCCGGAGGTGATCATAAATATGATCAATGTGCCGCTTGGCCGCGAGCCCAAAGAAATCCGTATTTACGGCAGGATAACTTCAAAGATAACGATCGTAGACATGGCTATGTCGCAGTACGTGCAGGCCCTGGAGGAATCGCCGTTTTTCAGCGAAGTAAAGGCCGTAAAGAACGAGAAAGACCCTTATGCCGCAGTGCCGTCGGCCGATTTCGAGATAGCAGCTAAACTGGAATATTAGATGGCAAAGGCCAAATCAAGCAGGCTTACATTTATAGTGGTTTTTGCAATAGCCGGAGTTGTTTTTTTATTCGCGCTTTATTTCTTTCTGGGAAGGTTTTCTTTTAAATATTCGCAGGATATGCGCAAAAAATTCGAATCTTATCAGGCGAAACTGCAGGAGGGCGAGAACCTTATCCGCAGCCTGCCTGATCCCGGCAGGTCCCTGGAAGATATCGGCAGAAAGCGCCGGGAGTTCAGGCAGACCAGCGGCCCCGAAAGGCAATTACCCAAGATCATACAGGTCCTGGGCCAGTCTGCTGCCGGAAAGCAGATAAATATCTTATCAATACGCCCGAGAGAGGATATAAAGGCAGGCGTAGATAATCTGCCTGCGGGTGTCACAAAGCTTTTTATCGAAATGACGTTGAGCGGTTATTATCAGGAGTTAGGCGAATACATAAAAATTCTATGCGAGCTGCCGGGAGTTTTCACGATCGAGACAATGACTATAAAAAGGGCCTCGCAGGAGGCCTCAAAGGCCGACCCTAAATCAGGCGTTTTGAACGCCGAGCTGATAGTCAGCACTTATGTAGTGGGGGATATATAGTGAAAAAAGAGCAGATCGAGATATTGGTTATTGCCGTAGGGGCGGTATTGCTCATCTTTTTTGTCATGTCCAGCCTGAAAAAAACCGGGAAAAAGCCTGCAGTCGAGGCTCCGGCTGCTTTGCAAAGCGAAACCGCGCCCGAAGTCCGGGGCTCTGCCACGCAGAGGCTCAGCGGAATAGCCGCGGAACTTCAATCGAAACGCTGGGAATTGCCCTGGGCAAGAGACCCGTTCCTTGCATTGTCGGAGAACGTCGGGAAGATGAACGAGTTCCAGCTCAAAGGCATATCGTTCTCGGGAAATAGTAAGGGTTATGCTTTTATCAACGAGCAGATAATCCCCGTAGGCGGTACGATCGGCGATTATGAAGTGGCCGGGATCGAAAAAGACAAAGTAATGCTCAGGCGCGGCACGCAGACTTTTTTCCTGACGTTCACCGAACCGATAACAGAATGATCGAATATGCGAGGTGTTCAATGAGTATACGTTTAACGGGATTAGCCCTGTGCGTCTTTATCATGTCCGGCTTCGGGCCGATCGCTTTGGCTCAGGGGGCCGCGCCGCCTCAAGGCAGCAATATCGAGTATCTTGAATTCCGCGAGGTGGACATAAAGGATATACTCAGGCAGCTGGCAAAACAGTATGACCTGAATATCGTTTTTTCCGCCGCGGTCAAGGGGCTGGTGACCGTCCAGCTCTCCAACGTGACCATAGACCAGGCGCTGGACTCAGTAGTTACTATAAACGGGTTCGCGTATACGAAAAAAGGCAATGTCTATAAAGTCACCAGCCAGGATGAAGCTGCCAAGGAAGGCAAGCAGACCAAACTTTTCCGCCTGAACAACGCAGACGCGTCAAAGCTGAAAGATACGCTCGCAAAGGTCCTCAGCCCCGAGGGCGTAATAGAAGCCGACGTGCGCTCGAACTCTATCATTGTAACGGACACGGTATCGGCAATAAGCAGGATAGACGCGATGCTGCCGTCCCTGGATGAGCTGATACCGCAGGTCCTGATAGAAGCAAAGCTCATAGAAACGTCCCTTACCAACTATGAAAAGCTGGGCATTGACTGGACAACTACCATAACGGCAAGCGGTTCTAAGCGCCCGATAACTTTTCCTTTTGATCCCCGGGAGAGGACGGAATCTCCGTTCCTGGCGCCCAACACTCCGGGGGCTGCCACGCTTGCCTCGCCTTACGGATTTCCGTATGCCACAGCCGCGGATTTTACCCTCGGTACCCTGGATTTCTCAAGCTTCCAGATGGTCCTGAATTTCCTGAGGTCGCGCAGCAACACAAAATTAGTCGCTTCTCCGCGCATCGTAACGGTAAACAACCAGAAAGCGAAGATCAATGTCGGGCAGGTAATACCCATAGCCACGTACGAGCGCGATACAAACACGGGCAACTGGGAGATCACCGGATGGGAAGAGCAGAACGTGGGGGTTAATCTCGAGGTAACTCCGCAGATCAGCCCGGACGGACATATAAAACTGCAATTAAAGCCCGAAGTGAGCAATATTATCGATTATATAGGCGAAGGAGAAAACCAGAGGCCCGTGACATCGTCTCGCACCGCCGAAACCGAGGTGATAGTTAAAGACGGCGATACCGTAGTAATAGGAGGCCTGGTGAAGGAAAAGGAATCAAAGACGGTAAAGAAAGTGCCGTTTCTGGGAGATATTCCGTTTATCGGCAAGCTTTTTACAAATACGGATGTCGGCAGCGATGAGGAACCCGAGGAAAAAACCGATCTGTTGATATTCGTCACGGCCACGTTGCTCAAAGATAAAACAGCCGCACAGACCTCGCTTGAGGCGGCGGTTGACAGGCCTTTTAAAACCCAGATGAGAGGCGTTGATGCAAAGAAGTAAGATCCTGACGATCATAATATTTATCCTGTTTGTTTCCGGAACAGCTGCCCTGGCCGTATACGGTTATTTTTATGTTCGTAAAGCCGAGACTAAGCACAGAGATGAGATATCGGGCCTTAAAGAGCAAAATGACAGCAAGATCGGCGCAATGCAGCAGGAGATATCCAGGCTTCGCCAGCTCCAGCAGGAATTTGCCAGCGCCGATGCTTTGACCAGCGATGCTTTGGACAGGGAGCGCAGGTCCGTATCAAGGCTTAAAGAAAAAATCGAGCTTTTAATAGCTCAGAACAGATCGCTTTCGCGGAAGATAGACGCAGCTCTGTCTGAAAAAAAAGAACTGCTTGGATCAAAAGGCGGGCTTGAAAAGAAGCTCTCCGAACTCGAGAAGTGCAACAAAGGTTTTGAAAAAGAAGTGGAGCTCTTGCGCAGGAATTTCGACGTCGCGGCCGTGGTCAAATCGCGCCTTGCGGCGGTTAGAGAGGAAATGGACGGCCTTATCATAAAAAAAGGCAAAGAGGACGTTCTTTCGCTTCAGCTCGACGCCCTTGAGAAAGAACTGGGAGATATCAACTCATATCTGACTGGCCTGCGGCAGGACAGGATAGCTCTAAATCCGCAGCCGCTGCAGCCCGCAGGGCCCGCCGGAGGGATCGCGTTGCAGGATGCAAAAGAAAAGACCGATCCGCAGCTGGAGATAAAATATCTCGAGCAGGTAAACGATCTGAAGGCCAGGATAAATATACTCGCAAATGAAAACACGATACTTAAAGAAAAATATCTCATGGCCCAGGACGTTGCTTCCGAGCATAAAAAGATCCTCGACGCCGGGTCAAGAAAGATATTCGCTCTTCAATCCAGGCTCATAGAAACGGAAAACGCGCTTTCGCTTTTGCAGACCCGCTACGCGGACCTCGAGCGCAGCTCCGCGTCTTTGCGGGAAAGATATGTGGCGAATGAGCTGGAGAAAGAAGGCTTGAAAATCAAGCTGAACCAGCTTACGGCGGAATTGAACGATGTGCGCGGAAAATTTCTGGCTCTCCTGGGAAAGATATCGGATATTTTTAAGGCTCCCGATAGCGAGATCCTTTCGAGCCAGCGCAGGGATTTTACAGGTTCCATAGGGGTCGAACTTTTCGCTAATTCCACGGATCAAAAAAGATGAACTTAAGATATTATCCGGAATGTTGGGCGGTCGCGGCTGCGGTGCTGTGTTTGCTGCTCCCGGCGCCTTGCAAAGCGGATCGGGCACAGGATACAATGCAGCAGGCCAAGGATTATTATCGCGCCGGACAGAAATATATGAGGGAAGGCGACTTCTCCGCGGCGAACGGCGCATTCATGAAAGCCGAACTATTGCTTCGCGCCGAAGACGCGGTTTCCCCCGCATCGCCGCAATACCCGCCGCTGGTGCCGTCAAGCAGGCTAAAGGAGCAAGACGACCGCAGCCGCAAGACTATTGGCCCTGACATTTATTATAACCTCGGTGTCGGGGCATTGCAGAAAGGCGACTTTTTGCAGGCAGAAGCGGCGTTCCGCCGCGTTGTAGAGCTTGTGCCGACAGATAAAGAGGCATGTTATAATCTGGGCGTATTATACGAAAAATTTTTGGCGCGGCCGAAAGATGCTCTGAAATACTATCTTCGCTACGTCAACCTTGCAGATGACGCTGATGCCGACGTTGAGCGCGTGAAAGGCTGGATCAAACAGATCAATTCGCAGGAGAGGTAATCATGAACGATAATGACCTTCAGGAGCTACTTTTAAACCAGCAGCTTTTGACAAAGGAGCAGATAGACAAGGCTGTTGAGGAGACCAAGCGCATCAAGCGCCCTCTTGAATCGGTGGTCGTGGAGCTTCACATGCTTGACCGGGCGACTTTGTATCACGTGATCGCAAAAAGGCAGGGCTTCAATTACATGCCGCTGGATAATCTCAAGCCCGATGAAGAAATTTCGAGGCTTTTCCCGGAGGACCTATCATATAAGACGGAATCAGTGCCTATAAAACTTGAAAGCAATACCCTGCACGTCGCGATGGTGGACCCGACCGACCTCGGC
>JALOQI010000040.1 GCA_025453435.1 Candidatus Omnitrophota bacterium | reverse complement strand
GCTCCAGCAGGACATGGGCATGACGAATCTTTTTGAATGCCCGCATTGCAAAGGCGAGGTCCTCCTTGAGATGATCCCGGATTTTTCAAGGACAGACGGCCACTGGTTCTTCAGCCATTTTGTATGTTCCACCTGCACTAGGTCTTTTTAGGCTTTAAGGATGGTAGAGGGGTAGGAGCAAAGAAGCTTGCGAAAGCCGGGTTTCATGGTCAGATCCCGGCTCAGGCGTTCGGCCTGCGACAGAAGCATCTTTATCTGGGATTTAGCGAAATCAAGGCTGCCGCTTGAGCTGACGATCCGGCGCATAACTTCAAGGTCTCGGGCGCTGACGTCGGGGTTGTCGAATATCCCCTGCATTATTTTTCGCATGCGGGGGTTTGTTTTTCTGTAAGCGTGCCAGATGAGAACTGTTTTTTTGGACTCTTTGATGTCCGTGAGAGAGGATTTCCCCGTTTGAGCAGGGGCCGCGAACATATCCAGTATATCGTCGTTGATCTGAAACGCTCTCCCCACGTTCAAACCGTATTCGATAAGCGTTGATATCTGTTTTTTGGGCGCGCCCGCGAGGATCGCTCCTACGGAAAGCGGCGAGCAAAAAGTGTAGTGCGCGGTCTTGAGATCGTATATTTTGTATATTTCTTTAAGTGTTATCAATTCAATAGTTTTTGCGCCTGCAAGCATCTCTACGAATTCTCCGCTTCCGGTGAATATTGCAGCCTCTACGAATTTACGCAAAGCGGCTTCTTTGTTTGCCTGAGATTCTTTTATCTCAAGGAATGCGTCTATAGCCATTGCATAGATTACGTCAGCTATAACTATCCCCAGGTCACTGCCGGTGAATTTTAAGTTTTTATAAGGCCGCAGATGCCTGTCGAGCAGGGTGTGCATTGCCGGTTTTCCCCTGCGCAGGCTCGACCTGTCGATTATATCGTCGTGTATGAGCATGAAATTGTGCAGGAGTTCCAGGGCCAAAGCGCTTTTGTAAATGCCAGCTCCCGGCCTTTTCGAATAACCCAGATAGCTCAGGACGAACAATAGCGATCTGACGCGCTTTCCGCCGCGCTTTAAATACTCTTTTATCCGGTCCGACAGCACAGGCGATATGCTTCTAAGGCCGTATTTCGCGTCTAATGAATCCACATAATCTGACATAGACGCTTCGATCTTATTTTTTATTTTATTGAGCATGTTTTTATGCTACCATAGAGCTTCGGTAAAAACAACGAAAATCACCATGCAATATTACACACTTATCCATCAGGACAAAACAAGCAAAGCCAGGCTCGGAAAGCTCACTACCGCAAGCGGTGATATAGATACACCCGCTTTTATGCCTGTCGGCACCCAGGCTACGGTAAAAACGTTAAGCCCCCAGGATCTTCTTGACTGCGGAGCGCAGATAATGCTTTCCAACGCTTATCATCTATTCCTTCGGCCCGGGCTTGATATCATCAAAAAAGCCGGAGGCCTGCACGGATTCATGGGCTGGAAAAAGCCTATACTGACGGATTCGGGCGGCTATCAGATATTCAGCCTTGCGATGCTTCGCAAGGTCACGCCCAGGGGCGTTGATTTCCAGTCGCATATAGACGGATTCAGGCATTTTCTCACGCCCGAAGACGTATGCAATATACAGAGGGATCTCGGGTCTGATATCGTCATGCCTTTGGATGAATGCGTGCACTACCCCTGCGAGAAGGATTACGCTTCAATAGCTATGGAGCGCACTATAACATGGGCCGAGCGGTCGCTTGAGGCAAGCATGGAAATACGCAAAAGCGGTAAACGCCAGCTTTTGTTCGGCATAGCGCAGGGAGCGACATACCCGGACCTGCGCATAGAATGCGCCCAGCGCATGGCAAAAATGGATTTTGACGGTTTTTCTATCGGCGGCCTTTCCGTAGGAGAGCCAAAGGATCTTCTGTACTCTATGGCAGAGACTTCGATAGCGCACCTGCCGCAGGAAAAGGCCAGGTATCTTATGGGAGTAGGCCTGCCGGATGACCTTTTTGAAGCCGTAGACCGGGGGGTCGATATGTTCGATTGCGTTGCTCCCACGCGATACGGCAGGAACGGCACAGCCTTTACCTCCGAGGGCAAGATCATTGTCAGGAACGGCTCGTTCTCGCAGGATTTTAAGCCGCTGGACCCGGATTGCTCGTGTTATACCTGCAAAAACTTTACAAGGGCATACTTGCGGCATCTGTTCAATGCGGAAGAATTGCTGGGACACAGGCTTGTATCTTTGCATAACGTATTTTTTTATTTGAAGATCATGAGGGATATGCGCCAGGCGATCGCCGAAGACAGGTTCAAGGAGCTCAAAAACGCCTTTCTTGCGCGTTACCTGAGCAATGGGGAAAAACATGAGGATTGATATAATCTCGATATTCCCGGATATGTTCGCTCCGGTCCTGAACGAATCCATAATAAAACGCGCTCAACAGAAGAATAAGCTTTCGCTTTTTATACGCGACCTGCGCAAATATTCAGTAGATAAACATTCCAAGGTGGATGACCGCCCGTTCGGCGGAGGTTCAGGCATGGTCATGCAGGCTGATCCCATATTCAGGGCTGTCAAGGATATAAAAAAGAGCAGTAAAAGCAAAAAGGCCACGGTTATACTTTTATGCCCTCAGGGCAGGACTTTCAATCAGGCTTCCGCATCGCGGCTGTCGGCAAAAAAGCATCTGATACTGATATGCGGCCATTATGAAGGCGTTGACGAGCGGGTGCGGGAATATCTGGCTGACGAAGAGATATCTATAGGAGATTATGTGCTTACCGGCGGCGAGCTCCCGGCGATGGTGCTTGTCGATGCGGTGGTCAGGCTCCTCCCCGGGGTGCTCGGAGATAAAAATTCCTTGAATTTTGAGTCATTTGAAGGTAATCTATTAGAATACCCTCAGTACACGCGGCCCGCAAATTACCTCGGTATGAAGGTCCCCGAGGTCCTTATCTGTGGAGACCACAAGAAGATCGAGCTCTGGCGCAGGCAGCAGGCGCTTGCCAGGACGCAGGAGCGCAGGCCGGATATACTAAAAAGGAGAAAGAAAAATGGATAAGATCAAACTTATTGAGCAGGAATACACAAAAAAGGAATACCCGAAGTTTATCGTAGGCGATACGGTCAAGGTCATGACCAAGATCCCCGAAGGCGATAAAGTGCGTTTGCATCCCTTTGAGGGGATAGTAATATCCATCAAGGGCAAAGGCACTAATTCCAACTTTACGGTCCGCAAGGTCTCTTCAGGCGAAGGCGTGGAGCGCGTATTCGTTCTTTATTCGCCCAACATCGAGCGCATTGAATTGATCAAGCGCGGCAAAGTGAACCGTGCCAAGCTTTATTATCTCAGGCAGAAAATAGGCAAGAGCGCTACCAAGATAGAAAGTGCGCAGTCTTAAATATTACGAGCGCAAATACAAAAAAAGCGGCAAATCCGTCATCATCGGCATCGATGAGGCCGGCAGGGGCCCTTTAGCCGGGCCCGTCGTAGCAGGCGCAGTCTGCCTTTTAAAGGATTCATTTGACAACCGTATCGACGATTCAAAACTCCTGAGCGCTTCCCAGCGCGATGCGGCATTTCTTGAAATAGCCTCCAATTCGATTTTTGGCATAGGCATTGTCAATGAGCTGGTCATTGACCGCGTCAACATTCTTGTCGCAACGCAGCTCGCGATGGAACAGGCTGTGGCGGATCTTATAAGCCGCGCACAGATCGAAGATCCGAGTCAGGTGCAGCTTCTGATAGACGGCCCCGTAAGGCTTCATACGGAATTCGCATCAACTTGCATCATAAAGGGCGACAGGAAAGACCGCAGCATAGCAGCGGCATCTATAGTAGCTAAAGTCACGCGGGACCGCATAATGGCCGTATACGATAAAGTATTCCCGTGTTACGGTTTTTGCAGGCATAAAGGTTATCCCACAACCTCGCACAGGCAGGCTATAAAGAAGTTCGGAGCATCGAGAATTCACCGCAAGAGTTTTTGTTGTGTCTAAAACAAATCAGAACCTGGGCAGGGAAGGCGAAGACCTTGCGTGCGATTTTCTGCGCAAGGCAGGATACGGCATAATCGCCAGGAATTACAGGACCCGGGCCGGCGAAATAGATATAATAGCTTCCGACAAAGAAATAACCTGTTTTATAGAAGTAAAGACGCGCAGACAGTCGAAATTTGGCTCCCCGCAGGAAGCGGTCGTAAATATAAAAAAAAGGCATATGGCAAAAGCTGCGACGTATTATCTGGTCCAGCACAATATGCTTGATAGCCTTTGCAGGTTCGATGTGGTATCCGTGGATCTTACCAGGGATCCGGCCGGGATCGAGCTGATAAAATGCGCGTTCCAGCTGGACGAAAACAACGAGGTAAGCGATGTATAAGGACAAAACGCTTGCGCAGTATCTTGACGATCTTGCAAAAAAATCACCCGCTCCGGGCGGAGGTTCAGCGAGCGCTATGGCAGGCGCTCTTGGCGCAGGACTTTTGAGCATGGTGATAAATTTTACCCTGGGAAAGCCCAAATATGCCCAGTACGAAAGCGAAATGTCGGCATTTTTAAAAGATTCCGAGCGCATACGCATGGAGTTCTTGAAGCTGGTGGACGAGGATGTTGAAGCTTATCTGAGCAAGGATATCGAGAGGTCTCTGGCAGTGCCGCTTTCCATATGCCGCCTGTGCGATGAGATCTCTTCGATGTGCCCTGTTTTGTGCAAGCACGCAAATATAAATCTTATCAGTGATGTGGCTGTTGCAATAGATCTTTTGTATGCGGCTTTTCAGGGCGCATACTGGAATGTGGATATAAATCTTAAAGTTCTCAATGATCAGGCACGCGCAAAAGATTTAAGGCAGGAGCTGGACGGCTATTCTGCCCGGATAAACGCTATACGCAATGAGACGGAGGTGCTAGTTGGCAAAGCTATTAGAGGGTAAACCCATTGCAGAACAGATCAAAAGCATCCTGAAATCCAAGATACAGGCTTCACAAAAACGCTTTAAGCTTTCCAGCGTCCAGGTAGGCGTGAATCCCGCATCAGACGTTTATATCAAATCGCAAAAGAAAAATGCAGAGCTCCTCGGGATAGAATATGACGCGCACACCCTTCCCAAAGAGACCACCGAAGAAAATTTGATAGAGTATATCGGGAAATTAAACCGCGACCCTTCGGTTTCCGGCATTATCATACAGATGCCTCTGCCTTTGCATATGGACTACAAAAAAATAAGCCAGTATCTCCAGCCCGAAAAGGACGTTGAAGGCATGCATCCTGTCAATATGGGCAAAATAGTCTTCGGCAAAGGAAAGATCCTGCCCTGCACCGCTGCTGCGGTAATGGAACTATTGAATTCAATAGGTTTGAATTATTCCGGCAAAGAAGTCGTAATAGTCGGCCACAGCGAAATAGTGGGCAAGCCTTTGGCTTTAACACTTTTGGATAAGCTGGCAACGGTCACAGTGTGCCATATCGGCACTTCAAAGGCGGGCAAGCTCGAGGAGCATGTGCGTAAAGCCGAAATACTTATCGTCGCAGTCGGCAAAGCCGGGCTTATCAAAGGTGACTGGGTCAAAGACGGCGCAATAGTCATTGATGTGGGCATAAACCGCGTTGGAGAAAAGATAGTAGGCGATGTTGAATTCGAAACAGCCCAGGCGCACGCTGCCTGG
>JALOQI010000039.1 GCA_025453435.1 Candidatus Omnitrophota bacterium | reverse complement strand
GGCCTTTCATGCCCGAACTAGCCGCCCCTGTTGCTAGGCAATCCAGTGCGGGACAAACCGGCCATTGAAACCCGCCGTTTGCCGCGACGATAGCCGGGCGATTCACTCCGCGGCCTGCTTCCTGACTTGCCCGGAGATTACCTTGGAGGTTTGATTGCCGAATCCGCAGGAGAACAGCGCGCAGGCTGAGCATAAGGATATAGCCCATCCCATAACGCAGGGCTTCAGGGAGTGCCTGCAGAAGAAGGTGCTCGACGGTTATGAGCAGGAAGTAAAAAAAGGCCCTCATGCGGCACGGGCTGACGCAAACGACGAGATGTGATAGAATAGGACGACGAAGCGAATAGATTTCTGGGACGTCGTCCAATGGTAGGACACGAGAATTTGGGTCTCGCTATTATGGTTCGAATCCATACGTCCCAATAAGATTATAGATATAAATTGAATTCCAAAGCATCTCGAGTTTTTATCCTGTAGATAAGCGCTCAGAAATTTCTCCTGAAATTTCTTCGCATCTACAGGATCAATTCGGCCTTATGACTTATGTCGTGCTGTGCACTCCATAAGTCATGGCCTCATTGACGTTCCAACAGATTTTTTATAAAGCATGAAAAAACAAAGGGTGGCTGCTATAATTCTGGCTGCGGGAAAAGGGACCCGCATGAAATCGGACCTGCCAAAGGTCCTGCACCCGGTCTGCGGACGCGCGATGATACTTTACGTCCTGGATCTGGCTAAAGCTCTGAAGTTCGATAAGCACGTAGTCGTCCTGGGGTATAAGGCCGCTGACGTTAAAAAGGCCCTGCCTTCGGGAACGAGCACTGTTTTGCAAAAAAAGGTCATAGGTACGGCTGATGCTGTCAAGCAGGCTTTGCCGCTTCTTAGAAGTTTCAAAGGCACGATAATCGTGCTTTACGGCGATACTCCTCTGTTGAAAGAGGATGCCATTAAGGAACTTTTAAAAAGGCACGCCGATTCGAATGCCGCTGCCACGATATTGACCGCTGTAATGGAAGATCCGGCAGGATACGGAAGGATACTGCGCGATGAGCGGGGCAGCGTAACCGGTATCCGGGAAGAAAAGGACGCCGACGCTTTTCAGAAGGACATAAAAGAGATAAATACCGGTATTATCTGTTTCGATAAGGCTAAGTTAGAGGCAGGGATCAAAAAGGTCAGGGCAAATAATAAGAAAAAAGAATATTACCTTACGGATTTAATAGGCATACTGCGCGCAAACGGCGAGCTGATAGAGTCCTGCGCGGTAAAGAACGCGCAGGAAGCCCTGGGAGTCAACTCCCGCGTTGAGCTGGCCGCAGCGGATACGTGCATACGAAAAAGAATAAACGAGACTTATATGAAAAGCGGGGTAACGATTGTCGACCCTGATTCCACCATGATCAGCCACGGCACTTCAATAGGGCCTGATACGACAATTTATCCCTTTACAGTGATAGAAAACTCTGTTAAAATTGGAACACAGTGCAAAATAGGCCCTTTCGCTCATATTAAAAAGGGCGCTGCGTTGCGTAATAACACTGTAGTTGTTGGTTTTCCCTCCAGCTACAATACGTAGGTTTCGGCCGAGCTCACCTCGCCATACTATAACGTAATATAAAAGGGGAATATATGGATAAATTAAAGATCTTTAGCGGGAACGCTCATCCCCAGCTTGCGCAGGACATTTGTTCTTCATTGAAGATCAAGCTGTCTGACGCGTTAGTCGGGGAATTCAGCGAAGGGGAGATCAGGGTAAAGATAAACGAGAACGTCAGGGGCAAGGATATTTTTATAATCCAGCCCACGTGCCCTCCTCCTAACAGGACTTTGATGGAGCTTTTGATAATGATAGACGCGCTCAAGCGCGCCTCAGCCCAGCGCATAACCGCTGTTGTGCCGTTTTTCGGCTACGCCAGGCAGGACCGCAAAGACCAGCCGAGAGTCCCGATAACCGCTAAGCTCGTAGCTAATCTTCTGACCACTGCAGGGGCGAACCGGGTCATAACCATGGATCTGCATGCGGGCCAGATCCAGGGATTTTTCGACATACCCGTGGATCATCTGTTCGCCATAAACGTGTTCATAGATTATTTCTCGGCGCTGAAGCTCAACAACCTGGTTGTGGTCTCTCCGGATGTGGGCAGCATAAAAATGGCGCGCGCGTACGCTAAACGGCTTTCAGCCGGCCTTGCTATAATCGACAAACGCAGGGATTCGCCTGAAAAGACCGAAGTCATGCATATAATGGGCGAGGTCAAAGGCAAAAACGCCATAATAGTGGATGACTTGATCGCAACAGGCAGTTCTCTTGTTGAGGCTGTAGCGGCGTTAAAAAGCGCGGGGTGTAAGAGCGTGAGCGCCGGCATAAGCCACGGCATATTATCAGGCCCTGCCATAGAGCGCATCGACGCGTGCAAGGACCTGGAAGAACTGGTAATAACAGACAGCATCCCGCTTTTAAAGGAAAAGCAGCATCCGCGCATAAAAGTTCTGTCTATAGCTCCGCTTTTGGGCGAGGCTATATGGCGGATACACAGGGAAGAATCAGTCAGCTGTCTTTTTGACGAAAACCGATAAAAAAATAGTAAAGGGGCAGGAAAAATGGAAGAGTTATTGTTGGAAGCTCAAATTAGGCAGGAGATCGGAAAGAACAAATCAAAGGCATTGCGCCATAAAGGCGAGATACCTGCCGTCGTGTATTCGAGCGGCAAGCAGTCTCTTGCGATAAAAATATCCCGCGGAGATCTGTTGAAACTTATTCATCAGCATCAGATCGAGAACGCGATCATCACCCTTAAGGTCAAGGATGAGAAAAAACAGTCAGGCCGTCCGTGCATGATCAAAGAAATGCAGCATGACCCCGTCAAGGGCGACATCCTGCATGTGGACCTGAACGAAATATCCCTGACAAAGGCTTTGAAGGTCAATGTGCCTGTAGTTACCAAGGGAGAGGCTCCCGGCATAAAGGCGGACGGCGGTTCCCTGTCGCTGATACTGTGGGAGATCGAAGTGGAATGTCTGCCGACGGATATCCCCAAGAACATCGAAGTGGAAATAAGCAATCTAAAAATAGGCGATACGATCCATATCAAGGATATTAAGTTCCCTGCGAAAGTCAAGGTGTTGAACGATCCTGAAGCGATAGTCCTTACTGTTGCCGAGCCTATGAAGGAAGAGGTCGCAGTTCCCGAAGGCGAAGCACAGCCTGAGCTGGAAGTAATCAAAGAGAAGAAAGAAGAGCCTGAAGAAGGCAAAGAAGCCGAAGGCAAGGAAAAGGAAGCAAAGGAGAAGAAGTAATTTCTCTATGAAACTGATCGTCGGCCTGGGGAATCCCGGTAGGTTATACGCTAACTCCCGCCACAATGTGGGAGCTTTAACGGCGAATACCCTGGCCAGGCGCCAGGGATACGTCCTGCGCCGGGAAAAGACGATCCCCGCCATGTCGGCTAAAGTGTTCTTTTCGAAAGATTGCGCTATTGTTTCCACCCCGCTTACTTATATGAACCTTTCAGGGCCTGCGGTAGGGGCATTGATGAGGCATTACAGAGCGGATCTTACTGAGCTGGTCGTTGTGTATGACGATCTGGACCTCGTACTCGGGAGCCTGCGCATGCGCCCGGACGGGTCTGCGGGCGGCCATAACGGCATGAGGTCGGTAATAGCGGCGCTTGGCAGCAATGAATTCAGCCGGCTGCGCATAGGCATCGGCAGGCCGCAGGATCGCAGCGCCGATACTGCCCGGTATGTATTGTCCGCTTTCGGCCGCAGAGAGAAGAAGGTTCTTTTAGAGACAGTTGATAACGCCTGCAGCTGCCTGGAAACCTGGGTGAGCGAAGGCACAACCAGATGCATGAATATCTTTAACAAAAGAGGTATGAATGAATAAGTACGAAGCGATGTTTATCGTAAAACCGGATCTTTCCGAGGAAGATTCAAAGGCATTATACGCCGTCATAAAGGATGCCGTCGCTAAAAACAGCGGGTCCGTGGCTTCCGGCGACGTTTGGTCTGAGCGCAGAAGGCTTACGTTCACGCTCAAGAAACAGCAGGAAGGCGTTTATTACCTGATGAAATTCTCTGCTCCCTCGGATGCTATAACCAAATTGAAATATCTTTACGGATTGAACGAATCGATCCTGCGCGTGCTCATAACGCGCCTGGACGCATAAAGGCCACGAATCAATCATCAGGAGGTCGCAATGGCAGGTTATAATAAGGTTATCCTTGTAGGGAATCTCACGAGGGATCCCGAATTGAGATATACTCCGGCCGGGACTGCGGTGGCTAACCTTAGGCTGGCGGTGAACCGCAAGTTCAGGGACAAGGCGCAGCAGTTGAAGGACGAAACATGTTTTATAACGGTAGTCGTGTGGAGCAAACAGGCAGAGACCTGTAACCAGTATCTGCATAAAGGCAGTTCGTTATTGGTAGAAGGCAGATTGCAGTCCCGCAGCTGGGACGATGCGCAGACAGGCAAGAGCCGCAGCGTCATAGAGGTCCTTGCCGAGCGGGTGCAGTTCCTGGGCGCCCCCGGCAGGCAGGGCGGGGCGGGCCCGGGCGCAGGACAGGATATTTCCGGCGAGCCGGCGTCCGTGGCTGACGCAGCTGCCGACAGCGGATGGATAGACGAAAGCGAGGAAAAACCAGATGAGAATCAATAATAGAAACAGCCGGACGAAAAAACCGTCCAAAAGATCGGGCATGTTCATGCAGCAGCGCAAAAAGGTTTGCCGTTTTTGCGCGGATAAGGTCAGGGAAATAGATTATAAAGACCTTAAGACTCTTGAATCTTTCGTAAAAGAGCGCGGCAGGATAGTTTCATCCCGCGGTTCAGGCAATTGTGCCAGGCATCAGCGCCAGCTGACGGCGGCGATCAAGAAAGCGCGCTTTATAGCTCTGGTACCTTACGTACGCATTTAGGCAAAGGGGTTTATCATGAATGTCATATTGAAAAAAGACATCGAAGGAATCGGCAAAGCAGGGTCTGTAGTTAAAGTCAAAGACGGCTATGCCAGGAATTTTCTTTTCCCGCAGTCTCTCGCGTTCGAGTCGACTCCGGGAAACCTGCAGAAGCTCGAGCAGGAGCAGAAAACCAGGGCCATGCAGTATGAAAAGCAGAAAAAATCCGCGTCCGAGCTAAAAGACAGGCTTGAAAAATTATCCGTTACCTTGCCGGTCCTTGTGCAGGAAAAAGAAAAATTATACGGGTCCATAACAGAAGCGGAAATAGCTAAAGCTTTAAAAGACGAGGGATATGATATCGACAAGGCAATGATCGTCCTGGAGTCAGGATTGAAAGCCCTCGGCATATTCGAAGTCCCGATCAAGCTGCATCCGGAAGTCACCGCTACTTTGAAGGTTTGGATAGTAAAAAAATAGGCTTTTTCATATGGCCGAGATCGTAAAAGAAATAGTCCCGCCGCAGAATCTGGACGCCGAAATGGCTGTCCTGGGTTCCATGCTTATCGATGAGAACGCGATCGGCGTGGCGATCGAATCCGTTGACAAATCGTGTTTTTACAAGGATTCCCACCGCATAGTCTTCGAAGTCATCCTCTCGCTGTATAACGACAGCAAGGCCGTCGATCTTATCACGCTGACCGACGAGCTGAAGCGCCAGAACGTCCTGGACAGAATAGGAGGCGTGAGTTTCCTGACAGAGCTTGTCAACTCAGT